>JAUHWV010000016.1 GCA_030427335.1 Gammaproteobacteria bacterium
GATAATTCCGGATCAGAAGACGAACCTTCGAAACTCGAGGTTCGGTAGCCTAGACCGCCGAGCAAAGTCCAATCTGAGTTAAAATCATGCGATAAAGTCAATTGGTGACCTGTCGCCTCAATTTCAACAGGGCCATCACCGGGTTCGCCCACGAAACGGGACACTGGCAACACTTCTGGATCGCGATCAATAGCTACGATACCACGATCAAAGGGGGTTTCTTGGCTCAAATACTCCAACTCATAGTTCACAGCGGTTTTATCGCTAACCAGGAACAGAATTGACGGCGTTAGCGAAAGCTTTTCTGTAGAGATATGATCGCGGAAGCTCTGTGAATCGACATACGCGCCGTTCACACGAAATGCCACCTTATCGCTGAGAGCATTCGTGTAGTCGCCTTCGGTGCGGTAGGTGTCGTACCGACCAGCGGAGAAGCGAACATAGCCCTCCTGCTCAAACTGAGGTTTCTTGGTCACGACATTAATCGTTCCACCAGGCTCACCACGACCGTAGAGGGCAGATCCCGGTCCTTTTAGCACCTCAATGCTCTCGATGTTAGAAGAATCTCGGTTACCACTGAAGCCACGACCGCCACTGAAACCATTTATCAGATAGCCCGATGGTAAGTTTTCATCGCCGGCGAAACCTCGAATAGCAAAACTGTCCCAGAGGCCCCCGAAACTATTCTGACGCGCGACACCACCCGCCACATCGAGTGCACTTTGCAAATCAACGGCGCCTATTTCGACCAGCAGGTCGCCTGACAGCACCTGCACCTGCTGCGGCAGTGATTCAAGCGGTGCGTCACCGCGGTAAGGTTGCTTCACCCCCACTACCGCAACTTCTTCTAACATATTAGACCCGCTGGTCTGGGCCATTAACGCAGGCGATGCCAGAAGACAAATTGCGCTCGACATGAGAGCACGACGGTAAGGAAAAGATCGTGGTTCTTTCATCAGTAAATCTCCAAAATAGTCATGTATATGTAGTTGAAATCATTACCCTATTTTTGAGCAATCCAGCTCCCTCAGCACGGATCACACTTGGCTGCTTTAGCAGCAAGGTTTTCTACCTCAAGTACTGGCAAACACATCAGCGATACTTCCACCCCAACCGCAATGCGCCCCAGTTCAACCAAAGTGTACTACCAGCCTGTCAATCGCTTTAACTCGATTAACGCCATTCCCCAGCCAATTTTGTCGACTCTCATTGCAAATCGGCATAATCTGCCGTGCAGCAACCGCTTAAATGATCCACGCCGCATCAAAGGCGACTTGCTTCTACCTAGGCTAGATTGCGGTGTAGTTGACCGGAGAGCGCATCCGCTCGGGCTGATATTTCCTCGCGCACTCGCAGCTCATTGACTTTCAAGCTGAACGACATCAAATAGTCGGCATGACTGAACTTAGTTAGAGGGAGACGGTTTAACCGCAATCGTGAGACCATGAAAACCAAACCACACAACCGCTCTCAATCCGGTATGCCATTTGCTGCAGGGAGCACGCTACTGCCCGACGGGCTTGTCACAAGCTGAAGCTAATCCCCATGAGGTATTGGGTTGTGCTGCTGTCTTCGCCTTCAGCTTCGAGGTAATCGCGGGTGGTGCCGAAGGCTGTACCCCAGACAGCTCCGATATAGGTATTTACGTTGTCACTCCATCGGTATCCCAATCTCGCGGCAAACTCCAAAGTAGAGAGGCCAGACCCACGGCCCGATTCAGACATATTTTGGCCATAAAAATCGGCGCGCAATTCTGGCGTGAGGAACCAATTGCTGGCCGGAATAAATGTGCGCTCCATCTCCAGACGGAAGGCAACCTCGCCACCTGAAGCAAAATAAGCGGTACCTGCAACACCTATCGAGCCGGGCAGTTCACCATCAATGCCCAGCAGCGCCCAGTCCTTACCCGGCTCAGGCTTGCTATCGCCTCGCCAACCTGCATTCAAGTTCCAACCGCTGCTCGTCGCGTAGCTATAAAAACCCAACAGTTCATGTCCACCGAGGTCACCGAAGCTGTGTTCGCCCTCTGAAACGAACCACAGACTGTGCTTACCCCTGTTAACCGCGACTGCTGCACTCCAAGACACAGGGTCGTCCCCCTGTTTTACTGAGCGATATTCCATCTCATCTATCATCACTGACGTAATAGTAAATGGCTCATCTGCGCACGCGATCGCAGAGGCAAATGTTGCGGTTGCAGCAAGTATCAATCGTGAATGAAGCATAATGTCACTTCCTATAAACAAATTTCACAACCCGAGAACTTGAAAGCGAGCCGCGCGGGTAAGTTTTAGCGCATGGCAACCTATATCAAAACCGCATCCTGAATCGCAGAAAAAGAGCACACCCCCAAGAGCAGTGCGCTGTTCACTTAAAATCAAACGAGCGCATTCCACTCGGCGTTTCATGCCAAATCAAAAATACTTAACCCACGCCATGTTCGAGCTATGTTTGAAGCGGGAAAAAGCACGAGTAGGGTAATACAAAACCCATACGAGCAATCCTGTAGCAGCCCAGATTTGCCACACCGAACTCAACGCGAAAAGGTCACCATTATTGGGCCCAAGGGTGGCGAGTACGATGCGGTAGCTGATAAGCAATACATAGAGATGCACTATGTAAATGAACATTGGAGCAGAGCCGAAGACTTCCAGCACGTTCATAAACTTGTTTGATAAGGTCTCAAACCAAGCTAGCATTAGCAACGCGGTTCCGATGGTCAACAGCACGAAATTGAGGGACGGCGGGTACTTCGTGAAGTTCACAAAATCCATAAAGGTTAACAAGAAGCTTTCCTGCATCTGCCACGGTAGTACTTCACCATAGATATTAAAACCACGAAGCATCACCAGCAGCATCCAGCAACCCAGACCGAGACCGACGAGCATCTTCCTACGATTGATCATGTTCATGGTTCGAGCGAACAGTGGACCAGCACAATAGCCGAGTAGAATAACGCCAATCCAAGGCAGCACCGGATAGCTAGCCTTGATCCGGACCGCGCCATCATAGATCACACCGCGGTCGTGAAGAATTGCCCAGAGGGTATAGCCACTTTCTCCTGGTTCGAACTCTATAGGCGACAATAAGTTGTGCCCAAAGACGATAACAAAACCGATCAAGGCTATAGCCCAGTATGGCAATTTGACCAGAACGGATAGCGCGATCATGCTGATACCAATCGCCCAAATTACCTGAAGAAAGATCGTATCGACGTTACCAAACCAAGAAAAGTTTATGACGGTCACTTCAATGAATACCAGAAAAAGACCACGCTTGAACAAAAAACCGCTGGGCGAGCGAACACCACCCCGGACTGGTCGGGCATAAAGCCAAGCCGACATCCCTGTCAGAAAAACAAAGGTTGGCGCACACAGATGCGCAGTCATGCGAGTAAAAAAGAGTGCCGGAGATGTCGCATCCAAATCCATCGGGTCAGATACGTTCAAGTGGTAAAAGAAGCGCTCCCTGACGTGATCGACCGCCATCAATAAAATAACGAGACCACGCATAATGTCGATAGACGCTATACGTGACTTAATCGCCGCGTCTGGTGTCGCGATGTCGGTTGCTACATGGTCACTCGCTGTTACACTCATTAAATTTCTCCTGCGCTTGTTTCGCCTAGGGTCAGTGTACTACTGCACTCGGTAAAGTTATGCCGTTTGAAACCTTGACTACAGATCTTCGTGCTTTGCTTTGAAGACGTTCGACATTATTTGCTGTTAGCCTCGGCGAAAGACGGTTCGCAGAAAGTGCCGAGAGCGCAGCGCAAATCGGCAGATACTGTTGGAGCCTGAATAATCGCAATATTTAATCTTTACACGAATCGCGTACACTTTTGGTGCATAGCTTTGGTCCCGGCAAGTGCCAATGTTGCCGAAAGCTGAGATAACCGTGGCGTCGGGCCACAAAAACAAAGAGGGTCTTCCAATATGAGAATAGTTATTTGCCTGTTTATCGTGAGCGTTCTGTTAAACCCTGCTCTAGCCCACGCCCACACCGGACTAATACAATCTATTCCAGCCAATGGCGCAACTGTGTATGCGGAACTACCCGCCCTCGAACTGATCTTTGGGGCCCAAGTGCGACTGATCTCTCTGCAGATAATAGATTCCGAGGGGGAAAGCATTAAGCGGGAAAAAACACGCGACCTCACGCCAGCAAAGCGATTTCAGATAGCCTTACCAGCCTTAGTGCCCGGAGACTATAAGGTGAACTGGGTTGTAATGGGTGGCGACAGTCATAAGATGAGTGGACAGTTCGGTTTCGCCGTGAGAAGCAGTACGGAGCAATGACCTTCTGGGCGTTCGCCAGCGTTGTCCTGAACTTTTTTACCTATCTTGCGGTAGCAGCAGCCATTGGCGGAGTCTCTAGTCTCGCCCTTTTGTTCAATGGCCTTGCAAAGGGACGTCATACACCTGGGTATCGTGGCACCTGCATACTATGCGCCCTAGGCATAGTATTAGCCGGCATCTACTTTTTAGTGCGTGTCGGGGAGTTTGCTAACGCAGGCCTTGCCGGCATGACGGATGCTATATACATCCAGATTCTCTGGGACTCTCCAGTAGGCACAGTACTTAAGTGGCGCGCCGCTGGCTTCATAATTTCGGTAGTCGCACTAGGGGTTACCCCTCTCGTTTTTGCAGCAAGATCCGGGTGGTTACGCTGGGGACTAACGCTGATGCACATAGGGGCAATGCTAATTCTGGCGTCGACTTTCAGCTTTGTTGGTCACAGCACTGAACTGGGTGTCGAAGGTAGTATCGCCGTAACCATGCATGTAGCTGTGGCCCTGTGGTGGGCAGGCTCCCTTTATCCTCTGTGGCGCGCGACACAATCGCTCCAGCCCGAGTCATTGCAGATGGCACTATATCGTTTCGGGCACATCGCCAGTGGATTGCTTGTAGGCATGATACTTGGTGGTGCTGTATTGCTTTATTTGCTGGTGATTGCCCCCGACGGGGAAGTAAGCACCGTTTATGCAACAGCCGTTTTTGTCAAACTGACAATAGTAACGATCCTGTTTGGAATTGCGGCAATGCATAAATGGCGCAGTGTTCCGCACTTGCTGCAGCAAGGACGCATAGCTGCATTCCAACGCTCTCTCGGCCTAGAGATAACCCTAATGCTTCTCGTCCTCGCGCTTACATCGGTACTGTCCTCGGCAATTGGCCCCTCAAGTTACTGAATCATCTTCTCGCAATCCAAGTGCAAGTGCCTCACTCAGGTCGATAAGAAAGCGCTGTGAACTGATCGTATAACGACAACAGTAGTCGTTCCGGCTGAAGGACTTCGTTAACCGCGGCACAAGTTGCCTTGAACTCGAGGCAGATCGACAAGAAATGCCTTTCTGAACACGCTATTAGAACAAATCGATTTTTCAATCGTGATTAAATGTGGATGTGCTGAGCTAATTTGGAACATTACGATGAAAAAATCAGTAGCATTTATCATTGCGATCTTGATAACGCTGAAGGCGCAAGCCCACGGCATAACAGAGCCTCAACATGGCGGTGTCGTAAAAGTCGTAGGAGACATCTCTCTCGAATTAGTTGAGGGCGATAACCAGGTCAAGATCTATATTCTAGATGATGCACCATGGAACACCAGCGGCATGAGCGGCAAGCTCAAAGTTGAGTTGAACGGCAGTAAAAGTGAATATAACCTGACGCCGATCGAAGGTAGCGGCCTAAAGAGCGAAGGCTTGACGTTGGAGCCGGGCTCGAAAGTTCTGGCGATTATAACCAAATCTGACGGCTACTCTAAAATCGCGGGCAAATTCGAGATCGAGTAATCGCCTCGATTAGCAGAAAGCTCATGATGAGTCATCGAATAAAAGCCTTTAAGACCACACTAATGCAATGGGGTGTATTCTGGACATTAGCAGCGCTGCTGCTTAGCAATCAGGTATCCGCCCACGGCGTCGCTGCGGGAGACGGCGCTTTCATCGAGAGCACACAAGGCGTCCAGTTCATACCTTTTCTTTACCTAGGCGCCAAGCACATGGTATCGGGGTATGATCACCTGCTGTTCCTAGTCGGAGTGATCTTTTTTCTCTATCGCCTCAGGGACGTAGGTATCTATGTCAGCCTATTTGCTATCGGGCATAGCATCACTCTGTTGTGGGGCGTTCTCAACGACACGCAAGTAAGTCCCTACTTAATAGATGCCATCATCGGGCTGTCTGTAGTCTACAAAGGTTTTGACAATCTAAGGGGCTTCCATACTTTGTTCGGCTTCCAGCCTAACAACAAGATGGCCGTTCTGATATTTGGTCTCTTCCACGGCTTTGGCTTAGCCACTAAACTGCAGGAATATACTCTGTCGGGCGACGGTCTGGTACCCAATATCATTGCTTTCAACATCGGGGTGGAAATAGGCCAATTGATCGCTTTATCGGCTATCCTGTTGCTTATGGGCTACTGGCGCAGAACCGCTTCCTTTCATCGGTACGCGTTTATATCCAACGCCATACTTATGTCTCTAGGTTTCATGCTAATTGGCTACCAGATTACTGCTTACATTATGAATCAGACTATTTGAGGACTACTAAGTGAATAACCCAGTTGAAGTTGACGAGACGCTGCCAAGCACAACGGAGCTGATAGGCGCGACTCTGGCTGCATTTGCGATAGCGGTTGCTCTCCTAATGACCGTGATTCTCCCGGCCGAATATGGGCTCGACCCGATCGGCACCGGCACGTTTCTGGGCCTTGATAAGCTGAATGCAGCCACATATGTCGATGCGGCGGAGATAGTGCCCGCAAAGATCGAGAGCAGTTTAGCACAGCCGGCTCTAATACGCGGTCCGAGCGTCCTAAAAAGTGAAACCTTAACCGTCACAGTACCCGCCTACGAAGGGATTGAAGTCAAGGCTGATATGCAAGCAGGGCAATCCTTCGTATTTAAATGGGAGACGGATGGACTTCCGCTTTACACAGACATGCACGGTGAGCCGCCCAATGCCGCGCAGAATGAGTTCACAAGCTACTGGAAGGAAAATGAGCAATTGTCCGCGCAGGGCACATTCTTGGCTCGATTCGACGGAACCCATGGCTGGTACTGGCAAAACATGACCGAGGAGCAGGTGACAGTGACGCTCGTTGTCAGCGGCTTCTATCAAGGCATACATGAAAAGTAACAGGCTCGAAGAAAGCTTTAAACCGCGTCTGGGAAGCGCCAACATACGGCCCCGACGCTACGTGAAAATCAACCAAACTAAAGCAATTGAGGAGTTATTATGAATAAGCTAAAAAAAATACTCACTGTTTCGGCGACTGTCGCGGGCGTTCTATGGGCCGCCCAAGCCGCAGCCCACGGCATCTGGTTTGCCGAGCGTTCCCGCAACTTAGCACTCATTTACGGAGTCGGCGCAGACGATCTCGACACCGTAAAACGTTTTGAGAAAATAGTGGGTATCAATGGCTATGACGAAAGCTGGGAACAAGTCAGCGTCGAACTGGTTAAAGCCGGGCCTATGGTATTAGTGGGTGGAGATGACTATCCGGTTGCCGTTTCCGGTGTAATGGATAATGGTGTCTGGTCTAAAACCGCGGATGGTAAGTGGCATGCAGCCGGTTATGACGAGGTTCCCGACGCAATCATTTCCGAGCGAACAATGAAGTACGCCGTTCACCTGCGCGGTCCTTTGCGGGAAATTCCAAAGCTACCGACCCAAACTCTACAGATAATTCCAGTTTCTGGCGCTCCCGCTTGGAAAGACGGCTCCTACGACCTGCACGGTGATACAATGCCCGCCCAGGCCGGTGATATCGTCAAGGTACAAGTGCTCTTCAATGGCCAGCCCGTTGAAGGCGCCCGTGTCGTCCGCGACTGGGTCAATGACCCCGACCAGCAGCCTTGGATTACCGGTAAAGATGGCACCGTACATTTCCCTGTGCGAAACCAAGGCCTAAATGTCATCGGCGCCACACTAGTGGGCCCCTCGGATCAGCCCAAGGTCTACAAGAAGATCGAGCACTTTGCGACCCTATCCTTCGTGCTGAGTCACCTGCCGGAATAAATCCCGGCGGTTTCAACAACCTTTGAATAAGGCATACTCTTTGGAATACAAAGAAGCACAGGCGAAGTCACTATTATCACTAGACACCCCCTGCCTAGTACTAGACCTGGATCGCATGGATCGAAACGTCCACCGTCTAAAAACCCATCTTTCAGGGCTGGGAGTATCGCTTAGGCCCCATCTTAAAACAGCCAAGTGCGTCGAAGTGGCGCACAGGGTCATGGCAAGCCCAGCAGGAGCCGCAACGGTATCTACGCTTAAGGAGGCCGAGCAATTCGCTGCAGCCGGTGTGCGCGATATCATCTACGCAGTTGGTATTGCGCCTGGTAAACTCGACCGCGTATTAGCGCTGCGATCTGAAGGAGTCGACCTTATTGTTGTGCTAGACTCGTTGCAACAGGCTGAACTGGTAGCTAGTGCCGCACGGGAAAGAGGCGATGCCATCCCAGCTCTCATCGAGATCGATTGTGACGGTCATCGCTCTGGGGTGCCCCCTTATGAAACAGAGCGTCTTGTCCAAATCGGGCGTACGCTTGTGGATGGTGGCGCCACCCTGCGCGGTGTGATGACTCACGCCGGGGGCAGTTACAGCGCTCGGGGCGATGAAGCCCTGTCGCGATGCGCTAGTGAAGAGCGTGATGCGGTCGTCCATGCGGCCCAGGCCCTGCTTCATGCTGGCCTTCCCTGCCCGGTGGTAAGCGTGGGCTCGACGCCCACCGCTCACTTCGCACGTGATCTCAGCGGTGTAACTGAAGTGAGGGCCGGCGTATTTGTATTCTTCGACCTAGTTATGGCTGGCATCGGCGTGTGTGCGGTCGAGGATATTGCTTTGTCGGTGCTGACCACTGTCATAGGCCATCAGCCTGAGAAAGGCTGGATTCTGGTCGATGCGGGCTGGATGGCCATGTCACGCGATCGCGGCACCGCGAAGCAGACGGTAGACCAAGGGTACGGGCTAGTCTGCGACCTGCACAATAACCCCTTCGACAATCTGATCGTTGTCGATGCCAACCAGGAGCACGGTGTGATAGCGCTGCGTCCGGGTGCAAATGGCGTATTACCTGATCTCCCAATAGGAACGCGCTTACGTATCCTACCCAACCACGCCTGTGCTACCGGCGCTCAGCATGATCGCTACCATGTTGTATGCAGAGACAAGCTCGACGTCGAGGCCGTATGGCGTCGCTTCAGTGGTTGGTAATGAGCGTTAAGGCAGCACTAACACTTTTATTTTGCTGATCCGACTGAGTGTCGCGCCAAACCCACCGGTCATCAGATCCACGCCATCATTCACAGTGGCAGAGTCTGAATCGCAGAGGCGTGCTCATAAACTTGATCCTATACCGGGATCAAAACAAGGCCTCAGATGCCCGTCTGAGGACCCAGCTTTTATTAACGATCTCAGCAATTGGTATATGGTGGCTCCTGAGCTCTTCAGTGGTAATGGCCTCGGGCTAATGCATTCAATTGGAGGATCCGCTGTTCTCAGCAAGATGGCGGCGGGCTAGTGCGATGTGCAGCTTAATGCCAATTGCCAGCACCCGATCGTTGAAGTCGTAGCAAGGATGATGTAGGGGCACATCATTATCATTACGCCCCTGCCCCAACCATATGTACGCTCCCTCACAAGCCTGCAGCATGAAAGCAAAATCTTCCGATGTGAAAGCAGGGTCCCCTGCCAGCAGGGTCCGTGTTACTCCTGACGCCGCCTCCAGTGCTTCCTGAGCGGCGTCTTGGTGATTGATGGTAGCTGGGTAATAACGATCGTAGTGCACCGAAATGCGAGTACCACTGGCGTGCGCGACGCCCTCGGCTACCTGCCGCATAGCCAACTCGATTGTATCTTGTACAGCCGGGTCAAAGGTCCGAACGGTCCCGGTAAGACTGACTTCAGCTGGCAACACATTATGGGAGCGTCCGCCCTCGATTTGAGTCACAGAGAGCACAGCAGTCGCCGTAGGAGCAATACGGCGCGATACGATAGTGTTGAGCTGGGCAACGAGGTCGCTCGCAGCAAGGATCGCATCAGGGGTGCTGTGTGGCATGGCCGCGTGTCCACCACGGCCCGATACGATAATCCGGAACTTATCCGCTGCCGCCATGATCGGGCCCGGACGCGTGGCGACAGTGCCTACCGGCAGGTCTGGCCAGTTGTGAAGCGCGAACACTCGGTCACAAGGAAATCGCCGGAATAGGCCGTCTTCGATCATCGCTCGAGCACCACCCTCACCTTCCTCAGCCGGCTGAAAAATAAAGCGAACGGTCCCGTCAAAATTACGGCGTCGAGCCAGCTGTTGTGCCGCGCCAAGCAACATGGCCACGTGACCATCATGGCCGCAACCGTGAAATACACCCTCGTGCTGACTGGCGTAAGGTAGCCCAGTTTCTTCATGAATAGGCAGAGCGTCCATATCAGCACGCAACCCGATACAGCGCTCAGACGTACCACAAGTTAGGGAGGCAACAATACCGGTGCCACCTATCCCAGTATGGACGTCAAGATCCAGTTCGCGCAGGGCAGCCTCAATCTGGCGAGCCGTACGGTGCTCCTTATAAGCCAGTTCGGGATGGGCGTGAATATCCCGACGAAACTGAATCAGAGGCTCGAGCAGATCGTCTATATCATCCATTACGGAATGGGCCATTATATGCTCCTTAGTAGGACTGAGTCGTGTGAAGTCGCTTAAACCAGAATATAAACAGCTTAATGTTACTGGGAACACGAAGTGATTTCCTGCCAAAGACAACCTAACTTACGAAAGATTTGACTGGTGTGATGATTTCGATGGCAGAGTACGGTATTGAAAGCGACAAACAACGCTTCCAACTTGCATGTTAGTAATACATACGGAATGGTGTGTTTTTTTGCATTACACTCCACGTGCTAAAGCCGATAGGCAATTAGCTTTGCATTTAAAAAAGTCACCAACGCGATGGTAAGAGCACGTTTAGTAATATAGATTTTTACAACAGCGCCAACATGTTAACAGCGAAAAAACCTACGAATTGTCTCCCACCCTTGCACCAAGGGGCCACTTAGCCGTTCGCTTTAAATAGGCCTGATAGTCAGCTCTTTTAGCCAAAAGATGTTCCTCTTCCGTCGCTTGTCGAGTCACAGCTAATACCCCTGCTATCAAGCAGACCAGCGTAAATAGACTTGGAAGCGCCAGCGCGAACCCCAACATACCCAGCATAACCGCAGAGAAGATAGGATGCCTGCAACGGCTGTATGGGCCGTGCTCGAGCAACTTAAAGTCATCGGTGCTCAAACCCGACTGCCACTGACCTGCCATATAAGCATGGGTATAACTAATAAAGAAAAATCCCACCAACATCATCAAGGCACCTAAAGAGCGAACGTAAAGCTCGAAGGGTAAGGTCAGAGGCAGAATTATGGCGTCAAGCTGCGGATCAAAAAGCCGGCCCACCATAAACATCAGAATCGCTAAACGAAAAGTATTGAATACCCAGCGGATGATCCATGTCCGAGAGCCAAACCGGCCGTAGTGAACGCGGGTGCGACCATCGCGATGCTTTAGCCCAATTGTTGTAGCGGTGTAGTGCACGCCTATTATCGTAAAATAGACTGCGAGAAAAACATCAATAAATATGGTCGCCATTACGCTATTCACCTGTGGTGGTATAGGTATCCGCTCGCACTGTTCTAAATCAATCCGCTGACGGACACTATCAATCTAAGAGCACCATAGGCTTTATGCGTCATTATTACCAGCGAAAGCGGGTTAAGACGAGTGAGACGAGTGAGACGAGGCAAATATCTGTTTCGTTTTAACGCTCACTCATAGTTTTCCCTACTTACGGCTTTCCTTGGGTTAGAGCTCCAAATACACCAAGCCCCTCTAACATTCCGCTGAATCAGTTTATACTGCATTGCCATTCCTCAAGGCCACCAGACCCATGTCGTCAACCCACCCCTACAGCGCGCTCAAGCCCGAGCGAATTCTTGACGCTGTCGAAGCACAAGGATATCGCTGTGACGGCCGCATCAATGCGCTGAACTCTTACGAAAACCGGGTGTTTCAAGTGGGAATCGAAGATGAGCCCCCACTCATCGCTAAGTTCTATCGCCCAGATCGGTGGTCACTAGACCAAATCCTTGAGGAGCATGCATTTTGTGCGGAGTTGACCAAGGCCGAATGGCCAGTAGTGGCACCAATCATCGGCCCTAAGGGCACCTCAGCTTATGTTGACCATGAATTCGTGTTTTCACTGTTCACAAGGTTTGGCGGTCATGCACCAGAGCCCAGCAATCTCGACACGATTGAGCTATTAGGGCGCTCACTGGGCCGACTGCATGCGATCGGCGCACGCGCACCCTTCAAGCATCGACCCGCCATCGATGTGCAGTCGTATGGAACCGATAGCCGGGGCTTCCTGCTAACAAATGATTTGATACCCAGCACGCTGATCGATGCCTACGACACCCTGACACGCGATTTACTCGACCTCATTCGAGAACGATTTGCCGACTGCCCCTTTACGCCGATTCGAATTCACGCCGACTGCCATCTCGGCAATATTCTTTGGCGCGATGATCGAGCGGTTTTCGTGGACTTCGACGATTGCCGAATGGGCCCCGCCGTACAAGATCTTTGGATGCTACTAAGCGGTGATCGGGAAGAGCAAACGCAACAGCTCGAAGCGCTGCTAGAGGGCTACGAAATGTTTTTCGACTTTGATGATCGGGAGCTCAGCCTTGTCGAGAGTCTGCGCACGCTTCGCATGATGCATCATGCCGCCTGGCTAGCGCGACGCTGGAACGATCCGGCTTTTCCAGCGGCCTTCCCTTGGTTTAATACAGAGCGCTACTGGGGTGAACATATTCTCGAACTCCGCGAGCAGTTGAGTGTTCTGGCTGAGCCGCCGCTTGAGCGCATGAGCGGCAATTTCTGAACAATCGCAATCATAAATACTACGTGAGTGCTTACTGCCTACAACTCGCTCGAGGCCCCGCTTGGAATCAAGTGCTGAGTGAGGGTTATTACGTGTCACTCGCCTGAGCTATTCTGCGGAACCGAATGATACGAGCAGTCGCTAGTTTGGGTTGCGCAAACGCGGTGGATGAAAAGATACCTCAATCATCCTCGTGCAGGGCCTCAACGTAAACATCGTCCCCCTCGACGCGGACCAGGAATCGAATTGGACGGCAACAAACCTCGCAGTCCTCAATATAGTCTTGCTCATCCACGCTGGGATCCACCAAAATTTCAATGGACTCCCAGCAGTAAGGACAACTGATTTGTTCGGTATCTAACATAGGTTCGACTTCGTTTTATGCCACCGTAGTAGTACGCTCAGGCTGATGAGCAGATCATTAGAACCCTAAAAAAGCGAACAACTTCTGACGATATCATTTGCATTTTTGGCCCCACTTAATACAACATAAAGACATAACAATAGGCATAACGATGACAAACCCCTCTAAACTGAGCCGTTCCATACAGGGAAGCGTCGCACTCATTACCGGCGCAACCAGCGGAATCGGTTTAGCAACGGCATACCTTCTTGCCCTCGAAGGCGCAACGGTCTGCGTCACCGATTTGGATGAAAGTCGAGTAGATAGGGTCGTCACGCACATTCGCGAGAGCGGCGGTATAGCACACGGTTGGGTACTCGACGTCAGGAACCGGCAGCATATCGATTCTGTAATTGCAGAAATCAACGCCAAACTGGGTGGGCTCGACCTACTCGTCAATAACGCTGGAATTTCGCTCTTTAGCAAAATCGATGCTAACGACTATGAAAGCAAATGGGCTCAGTCGATAGACATCCTACTGACCGCTCAGGTTCGGATAATTCGTGCATCACTTTGCCTTCTTAGACAATCAGCTCATCCGCGAATCGTGAACATCGCCTCTACCGAAGGTTTAGGCGCAACACCCTACGGCAGCCCCTACACAGCGGCAAAGCATGGCGTAATCGGGCTTACACGTGCACTGGCTGTAGAGCTCGGACCAGAGCAGATTACCGTTAACTGCGTTTGCCCGGGCCCGGTGAATACCGGCATGACCGCGGCCCTATCTGATGAAGATAAAACTGTGTTCGCAAAAAGAAGGACCGCTCTCAAACGCTACGCTGAACCCGAGGAAATTGCCCATGGCATTCTCAACCTACTACTACCCGCATCGCAGTACATTACGGGGGTCGCCTTGCCGGTTGACGGTGGTTTAAGTATTCGAAATGCCTAAAGTAAACAGATTCATATCGGTTTAGTTTAGATGCAAGCAACAACACGTACCTAAGGGGGGCCAAATGCTCAAATATCAACTCAGACTGTTTAGCACCTTGCTGCTTGTTGGCGCATCTAGCCTAGCACGCGCTGACGCGCCCCCCGCAATCGAAATGCGAGCCAGCATGCCGACCGCGACGCAAACGCACCCCGAAATGAGTGGAGCTCAAATCATCGCAAAAGCATTTGAGTTCGCAGGGGGTGACCAATTTATCCGCCCAGGAACACTCTTTCTGTCGGGATATAACATCATACGACCGGCCGGCAATGGTGAGCATCTTTGGGATAACTATGCCATGTGGCGAAAATTTGCTGACCAAAAACTGGATGCGCACGAAGCCTCGGGCAAGGTGCGCATCGAAGCATGGAATCAACAAAACCTTGAACTATTTTTGGCTTTCGATGGAACCAAAACCGTTGATAAGAACGGAGTGGTTGAGGACGAATCAGCTTCCAACATGTGGTCAAATAACTTCGGGTTTAGCGCTATCCGATATGCACTTGACGAAGGCTGGCAGCAAATTCGCAAGCCCGACGATCTGATCGATGGGCATCCCGCCTACTTTGTTCAACTGGTTGATCCAAGCGGGAGCCAAACCCTCTTCGCATTTCGGCAGAGTGATTTCGCTATCTTGTACGTCGGTTTCAATACTGCCAAAGGGTGGCATGAACGCCGCTATTCGCACTTCTTCCGTAAACCGGGCGTGAACTGGATACAGCCGGGTCGTGTTCGCTTATTTTATAACGGCATTAAGGCCAATGAAGCCATCTGGACGGACTTCGCTGTCGGCGAACCGATTGATGAAACAGTGTTTAGCCCAGAGGCGTCGCCCACAAAACCAAGCTGGTGACCCGAACACACTAACATTGTAGGGAAATACCGCAAATTGGGTGTAGCAGTTGACAAATCGCCACCAACCCGCACAATGCGCACCTCTAGCCCCACGCTGAGGTGATGCCATGCGCTGGCAGATGCGCTCAAAAATCCACAAAGCAACCGTGACCCAAGCCGATCTTGACTACGTCGGTAGCATCACGATCGACGCCAACCTCATCGAGGCCGTAGGCTTATGGCCAGGAGAGAAAGTTTTGGTTGTGAGCAACACCAGCGGAGCCCGCCTCGAAACCTATGTTATTGAAGGCGAGCGCGGTGCAGGCGATATTTGTGTTAATGGTGCCGCAGCGCACCTTATCGGCGCAGGCGAAGATATCATCATTATGGGTTTTGAGCTGTCGGCTGAACGAGTGCACCCCCGAGTGATACTTCCATCTCCTGATAATCGGGAGTTTCGGTATATCGTTGAAGAACCTAAAACGGTTTCAGAACCTTTCTAGAAAACCGGGAGCGCCAACCTGCGCCCCCGATCCAAAAACCTAGTTTACCCAGATCGGAGACGACCACGCACGCTCTTGCAGCGTAGCTGGCAAATCAGGATTGGGCTTGATACCCGCTCGAGCGGCGTCCCATGAACTCCATCGACAAGTTGGATTTTCGAGCACGCGCACAAAATACGAAGCCGATTGCGCTGAATCAAACTCTGGGTCCTGCCACAAAGTTTTGAGCTCTGCCTGCCCTGTACCCGCGGCGAGTTCGCAGGAGCTAAGATCGACGCTGGCGCCGTTATCCGGACAACGATGGTTGGCATCGGGCACGGCATCACCCGAACAGGCCACATCGTACACACGCTCCTTATGCTCACCGTTCTCGCGCCACACTTTGATCACCTGCGCACGCTGTAGCGGTGCAGACAGAGGGTCCTGCGACGCCCAGACCATCATAACGGGTGCATCGGTTTGCTCGCTCAAACGCCCCCCCATGGGTACGCCTTTGGCATAGGCCTGTTCTAGGTTATCCACGGAATCCAGTAAATCAGATGCGTAATCCCCAGCGAAGAAACGGACCTTCATACGAGGACCCGACGTTGCGAAGGTTTCTTTACGCTCCATCGCCTCAAAAATCGATTCGCGTGTATTCGATTCAGCCCATACGCCGGCTAAGCCGCTTGCGCTAAAGGCCGCGGCTGCGACACCCGACAGCGCGGCGCCATTGTCCTTGATTTCTGCGTCCTCCCATTCCGTTCCAGGTGGCCCGGGCGGCACGGAGTTGCGCTGCTTAGGATCACGCCCTTCAGCGGGGAACTTACCCCAATACGTTTTTTCGTCATATGTTCCCGCGGCTAGGTGCGTATCGCTGGATCCAATAAAACCATACTCAAATGGATTCGCCCCGCGCTCAGCCTGCAGCTCAAGCCCCTTACTCAAAGAAGGTCGCGCATAGCTGCCTTCAACCTCTTGGCTCAACACCCTCGAGCCAATCAAAAACGGGTAAAGCTCAAAATCAGCCCACTCATCCTGAGGTGAGAAGACAGGGCGCGTATCACTGGTGCCTTTGATTTGAGTAATCTCAACGATCGGCTCATTGCGCACACGTTGTTGCAGCACTTCCTTGGAGAGCGGTTCACCATTTTCATCCGATGCAGAGAACATCAACCCATTCGATCCGTTCGAGTTGTGGGGGATCGCCAATGAATCAATGCCTTTATCTCGCAGGTCTTCCATCCAAGCCCACAATTCCTGAGGATCGCCAGCCACTAAAGTGGTTAACAGTTCATCGGGTGATTCATTCTTGAATATCACATTGCGGTGTAAATTCGCTGCACCACCCGATTCAATATCGACGACCTTCATCGCGGTAAATTCGTATGCTGCAAAAGTCGTGAACTCGCCTGGTCGATAGTATTGATCCGCAACCGCGGCGGTTGCTCGCCAATTTCCACCCATGAAGTCAGTGTCGTTAATATCGTCCAAGGGAGTTTGTGTTACAAATGAAAGACCAATTTTGTGGAAAGTAGCCTGCGTTTCACTGGCATTCTTGCCGAAAGCCGCTTGCGCCGTTTCGGTTTTCGAAAGCGGGTGCTCTGGATTCGCCATAGCCGGCACCACGCCCAAATATTCACCGTGATCCGTTACCGCATAAAAGTCGAGCGGCGGCCCCTCTAGCTGAATCATTCCACCTGCATCCTGAGGGATAGCCTCGCCCATGGCGAAGCGATAGGCATCTTCAGGTGAGCGTCGCACGCCAAACACGAAGGCATCAAAAGATTGTGATGTATGAACGTGAAGATCACCAAACAAAGCCTGTTTCGTCGGCACAGAGGCAACAGCAGCATCAACCGTTTTAGCGGCCTCTTGAGGCTCGGCAAGATCGACTGCAGGCGTATCTGCGCCCTGATTTTGGCAGGCAGTTAACGCAACTGCGCTAATCAGTGATACCAGGAGTGTAGGCTTAGTTCTGAGCATAAAAGACCTTATTATTTTGTTATGTAAATATAGGAAGTGCTGCGGCGTATTTCTCGGTCAAGGCAAATAGTCGACAACACTCATTCCAAAAAGGTATCACCGAATATCATTGCTTGGTAGGTTATTTAGCGACGGAAAAGCAGACAAACACAACGGGAGGGAGCAATGCCTCAAGCTACCATTGGGTGCAAAGTAACAATGGGATCGGGGCATACGACACGTTAGCGACGACGATAGAATCGGACCATACGGCACGCTAGCGACGACGGTATGATCGGAGCATACGGCACGCTAGCAACGACCCTAGGATCAGAGAAAGACAGCTGGTTCGGAGAATGATAAACGGGTCGGAGCGTGCCGCGGACTCGCAACGACGAAGGGGTCGGAGTTGCACTCCGACCCCTTCGTCACCGGCCTCCTCGTGAGGATCCGCGAGAAAAGTTAACAACAGGGCCTAGCTGAAACACCCGTAATGGGGCCTAGCTGTAACTCCCACTTTATAGGGTCTAGCTGTAACCACGCCCTTTACAGAGTAAAGCTGTAACCACCAACTTTGTGGGGTCTAGCTGTAATCGCGCCCTTTGTTGGTGCCAATGCGTAAGCGTAAGGCATTCAGCTTGATGAAGCCTTCCGCATCTTTTTGGTTATAGGCACCGGCATCGTCTTCGAAGGTGGCGATGTGCGCATCAAACAAGCTGTCATCTGACTGACGGCCGGCAATGATCACGTTGCCTTTGTAAAGCTTGACGCGCACTTTACCGTTCACAAAGGTCTGTGACTCATCAATCGCCTGCTGCAGCATCTTACGCTCGGGCGACCACCAGTAGCCGTTGTATACGAGCTTCGCATAGCGAGGCATCAACTCATCTTTCAGATGCGCCGATTCGCGGTCGAGCGTAAGCGATTCAATCGCACGGTGGGCTTTTAACATGATCGTGCCACCGGGCGTTTCATAACAACCGCGAGACTTCATACCGACATAGCGGTTCTCAACCAAATCGGCTCGGCCAACACCGTTAGCACCGCCAAGTTTATTCAGAGTTTCCAGCACCGTCGCGGGGCTCATCTCTACACCGTCGATCGCTACGATATCGCCTTTGCGGTAGGTGAGTTCAATGTAGGTGGGCTCATCGGGCGCTGCCTCTGGACTAACCGACCATCGCCACATATCTTCTTCGGCTTCGACCCAAGGATCCTCTAACTGACCACCCTCGTAAGAGATGTGCAATAGGTTGGCGTCCATTGAATAGGGCGACTTCTTCTTTTTGTTCGAGAAATCGACCGGAATATTGCGCTCTTCGCAGTAGGCCATCAAGGCTTCACGCGAATTGAGATCCCATTCGCGCCAAGGCGCGATTACTTGAATGCCGGGCTTCAATGCATAGGCGCCCAATTCAAAACGGACTTGGTCATTACCCTTGCCCGTGGCGCCGTGTGAAATAGCGTCAGCTTGAGTTTCATTAGCGATTTCCACCAATCGCTTGGCGATCAATGGCCGCGCAATGGAGGTGCCGAGTAAGTACTCACCTTCATAAACCGTATTGGCGCGAAACATGGGGAATACGAAATCGCGCACAAACTCCTCGCGCAAGTCTTCGATGTAGATTTCTTTCACACCCAGGGCCTGAGCTTTAGCGCGTGCGGGCTCGACCTCTTCACCCTGCCCGATGTCTGCCGTAAAGGTTACGACTTCACAGTTATAGGTATCCTGCAGCCAACGCACGATTACAGAAGTATCCAAACCACCGGAATATGCCAAAACTACTTTGTTAATGTTGCTCATGCCAAATGTCCAAAACGCCGTATTCAGAGGGCCTGCATTGTACTCTTGCCGCAAATCAATTCCCAGTCTTGGTTTTAGTCCAAGTCCTTTTCAGGTAGGATCATGACTTCGATCAAGGAGACCACCTGTGCGCTCGCTCACCCTCATTCGACCCGACGATTGGCATGTACACTTGCGCGATAACGAGGCGCTTGTGCGAACCGTTCCTGATATGGCGAGAGTCATGGGCCGGGCTATTGTCATGCCCAATTTGACCCCTCCTATTACTCGGGTTGAACAAGCCGAGGCGTACCATGAGCGAATCGTGTCGTATATGCCGGCGGGCCGCGCATTCCAGCCACTCATGGTGCTCTACCTTACCGATCAAACCCGTACTGAGGACATCAGAGCGGCTGCCCTCTCACCCGTCGTTTACGCGGCCAAACTTTACCCAGCGGGCGCGACCACGAACTCAGATGCCGGCGTCGGAGATCTAAGCGGTTTGTACACCGTGCTCGAGGTGATGGAAGAAGTTGGACTTCCGCTTCTGGTTCACGGTGAAGTCACGGACTCTAATGTCGATATATTCGATCGTGAAGCGGCTTTTATCGATCAACATTTGGGCCCCATCGTAGAGCGATTCCCACAGCTGCGGGTCGTATTTGAACACATCACTACAGAGCAAGCGGTCAAGTTCGTGCAGTCGTCAGGCTCGAACGTCGCCGCCACGATAACTGCTCATCACTTGCTTCTTAACCGCAACGATTTGTTTGTAGGGGGCATTCGGCCGCATCACTACTGCCTTCCGGTTCTAAAGCGCAAGCTTCATCAAGAAGCGCTCATCGCCGCTGCGACCTCGGGTGACCCGTCGTTCTTCTTAGGAACAGACTCCGCACCGCATTTGCAAGGCGCCAAAGAAGCCGCCTGCGGTTGTGCCGGCGTTTACACCGCGCACGCAGCCATTGAACTCTATGCCGAAGCATTTGACGCCGCTGGAGCGCTCGACAAACTCGAAAACTTTGCCTCGGTTTTTGGCCCTAAGTTTTACGGACTTGAGCCCAATTCAGATACCATCACGCTGGTGGAGCAACCACAGGCCGTGCCAGCATCGCTGCCCATGACCCACTCCCAATTGATCCCACTAAGAGCCGGCGGTCACATCGCTTGGTCTGTAGAGTCGGTTTGATCGTGGCTCACGAAGAAGCGACAGTGGAAATCAAGTCACGCTTTCGCGGCTTCCTGCCGGTGATTATTGACGTTGAAACCGGCGGGTTTAATTCCAAGACCGATGCCTTGCTCGAAGTTGCCGCTACGTTTATCAAAATGGATTCCGACGGCGAGCTCTACGTAGACGAGACAATTCACCATAACGTCACGCCTTTTGAAGGCGCCAACATCGAACCCTCGGCTCTCGAATTTACCGGAATCGATCCCCACAATCCCCTTCGCGGTGCGATCTCAGAACTCGACGCATTGGAGAGCATCTTCAAATCGATACGCAAAGAGATCAAGAGCACGAACTGCAATCGTGCCATTTTGGTCGGACACAATGCCCACTTCGACGCGGGCTTTATCAATGCCGCCGTGGAGCGCGCGGGGATTAAACGCAACCCCTTTCATCCGTTTTCGTTCTTTGACACGGCGACGCTTTCAGGTTTGGCCTATGGCCACACCGTTCTCGCTAAAGCCTGTGCACTGGCCGGGCTCGACTTCGACAACCGCGAAGCGCACTCAGCTGCATACGACGCAGAGCGTACGGCTCAATTGTTCTGCACAATCGTGAACGTCTGGCGCCAGTGCGGGGGGTTTGACGCGCAACTATCCCTCTGACCATTCGGTCAGAATCTGATCCATCGTCGCCATCATGTGCTCAAGAGAGTCGGGCGCCAGCATTTCGAGCTTGAGCCCCTCATCAACGGGCAATAACTGATACAAATGGTACCCCACCTGCCAAGCGTCGGTGTAATCGATACCGAGCTGCATGCGCTCAACATGCGGATGGTGCTCAAGTGATTCGAGCACTTCTGCCAATCCTGACCAGGCATCGATCATGGCGGCCGGTTCGAGACTCGGCTCAAATTCAGCGTCACACAAAACAAGACCGTCGTCCGCTACTCGAATATTTTCTGCGGTGAATGTCTGCTGGCCCTGTAAAGTGATACCCAAAAGCCCGTTGGGCAGTTGATCCCAGTCCACGATCGCCGCAGCGGTGCCCCGATCGGCCACCTGCGGTGGACTCCTCTTGCCGTCGCGCATCACTTCACTGCCTGCATGCAGCTGAATCACGCCGAACGTTTGGCCATCGCGCATACATCGCTTGACCAAATTCAGGTAACGCTGCTCAAAAATCTGCAGCGGCATCTTGCCGAAGGGCATCAAGGTCGACGGCAAGGGAAAAAGGGGGTAGTCGCTCACTCTCATAAGGCGTTGGGAGCCGAAAATTCATTCATCCAAATTAAAATCTGTATCGCTTCGTCTTTGCTGGAGCCGCAAAATTCCGGCTCGGGCTTAAACTGAATACACCACGAGGGCCGCCGCGGATCACCAAAAATCAAACATCTATCATTGGCATCCAAGTGAACGCAGCGTTCACCCGCTTTTTTACCCTCTGGCATACCGTAATAAGCCTGCTGTATGTGCGGTACGATACAGCAGGCGGCACAGTGTTCACGACACTCCATGATCGCCCTCAGGCCCCAGTGGTTTGAGTAAGACGATCATGCGGGGCAACAGCAACAGTGCACCCAGAACCGCTGCCAGCATGGCGACCACCGTCAAAGCACCAAAATAAATGCTCGGTTTAAAGTTGGACAGAACCAACATCGAAAACCCGATCACGACCGTAAGCGTCGTGTAATACATCGCCCGACCAATACTTAAATGGCAGCGGTACATGGTCGCGATGTAGTTTCGATCCACCGGAAATTCACGCTTGAACCGGTGCACATAGTGAATGCAGTTGTCTACGCCAATACCCACCACAATCGCCGCAATAGTGATGGTCATGATATCGAGCGGAATGCCCGCGAGCCCCATGATACCCAAAACCAAACCGGCAGCAAGAATGTTGGGGGCCAAGGCCAGTAAAGCCAAGGTGACCGAGCGGAATAACCCGTAGAACATGAGAAGAATGACGCCGAATACCGCGCCGAGCGTCATGATTTGAGACGCAAACAAACTCTGCAGAACGTTGTTGTAGAGTACGAGCATCCCCGACAGAGTAATGCGCTCTTCCTCAATACCGAGCTCTTCCACCAAATCGTGCTTTACTTGTTGCAAGAAGGCATCACGCCGCAGACTCTCACTGGTTTCCTTAACGCGCAAGCTAATGCGGGCTTCGTCTTTACTTAAATCGACATAGGGTTTTTGCAACAGCTCGGCAATATCACCTGGCAGACTGCGCTGAACCAAAGCAAGCTCCACGCTCCCCAAGCGATCATTCATTAATCGCTCGACGGTTGTAAATAAAGTATCCAGTGACAGCACCTTACCCACTTCTTCGCGCGACTCTAAATAACGCTGAACCTTGCGGATCTCCTGCTGTCCCGCCAAGCTAAACCAGTAGCTGGGTTGGAAGGTCGCGTCGGTTGTTGCTGACTCTGAGCCTACACTGAAGTCGTTTTCCCCAGAGAAATCGGCAAAAGCGTCATCGGCTGGCGCGGCAAAGGGGTCGGACTGGTCCGCAGCGAACGGATCGTCTTCTTCCGCGAAAAGATCGCCTTCTCCGAAAGCATCGTCTCCAGCAAATGCATTGTCCATCGAGCTCTCAGCAGCCAGGTCACCAGAATCACTCGAGACGTCGAATACATCATCGGTTGCACTAAAAGGATCTTCCGCCGCAAACGGATCATCATCACCGAAAAAGTCGGTGTTATCCGAACCCGTCGTCTCTGCACTGCTAGAAGCCGAAAATAATCCGCCAAAAATGGCCTCCTCTTCGGGCGCAGCCAGAGTAATATCTAAGCCAATTGTCCCGCCTAACTTAGCGTCAAGCAGCTCCATGCCCTGATAAATTTCAGTGGTCTCTTTGAAGTAGTCGATAAAGCGATTTTCGACTTTAAGCTGGCTCAAGCCCATAACTACAGCAAAGGCCAAGAGCCCTGTTCCAATACCAATTAAAGCGCCCCGTTCATCTACCATACGAGCGAAATGACGCGTGAAAGGCTTGCCATCCGCTTGATGCACAACCGGTTTACCCGCAGGCCAGACTGCCATCAAGGCCGGCACGATCGTGAAAGCAAATACGAGCGCGATAACGATCCCCACGGACATCATAGAGCCAAAGTCAATCACGGGCTGAATACGCGAAACCAGTAGCGACATAAAAGCCACAATCGTGGTTAAACCCGTGTAAACACAGGGCACGAACATCGCGGCCATGGTCGCCTCTATCCGGTCAAGATCCGGCAAGTCGGGCTCGTCTCGATGTATTTCGCGATAGCGAACCACCAGGTGAATACAGACCGACAGCGAAATCACCAGTAAAACCGCAACGAAATTCGATGAAATGACGGTCATCCGCCAATCGATTGCTGCCAGGAAACCGAGCATGACAATAACCGTCGCGGCACAGGTAACTAGCGGGATAACAACCCAGCGTAATCGCCTAAAAACGACCGCCAATACGATCATCATTACGCCCAAAATGGCCGCGCCAAATACAACGAGATCGCTTCGAACGAAACTCACCATATCCGAGGCGATCATAGGCACACCGCCTACGAATATATTGGCGTGCGAACGGTAAGCTGCAGCGATACCGCGAACGTCTTCCACCAGACGGGAGCGAATCTGCATCGATTCGGCCGACGCCGTTTTAACCGCCTGCTCAGCGGACTGAAGCTCTAAATTCTCGCCATAATTAAGGCCTTCAGACTGCGCCTTCGCACGTAAAGCTTCCCGTATCTTCAGGGCGTCGTCGTACTGACTATTGGGCGCCAGATTCACCTGCACGGCGGTCATCGAACCATCTTTACTCGCCAGTAGCTCTGCATAAATCGGGCTCGAAGTGAGCTCTCTAATGGCTAAACCACGATCCGTAGCCGCATCCGAAAGCATAGGAAGAGGCTCGCCGCTGGTGACGTCTGTCAACGTTTTAGGCGGGCTTTCTAGAAGCGGCACATCCAGCACGGTCACCACAGAACTGACGCCGTCAAGACTGCGCAACTCGTCTGCCATAGCGGCCAGCGGTTTGAGACTCTCGTCGCCCAACAAGTCCCCTTTCGGCTGCCAGGTTAAGAGCAAAAATTCAGATGAACCATAGCGGTCGCTGACATCACGAAAATCGGCAAGCGAGGGGTCCCCCTGCAAAAGCAGGGCATCGGCTGATGCATCCAAGGTGGTTTTGGGTATTTGCATACCCGCCCACAGAGTCACTACGGCAACCAAAACCAAGGTCCACCAGGGCCGATCGATCACCGCTCGGCGGTACCCCTGTCTTGCTGCTGCATTCAAGCCACTAAACATAACGCTCCTCTAAAGCTGTAAGCAGTTTTGGTTTGAAACCCTGAAAATCGCCATTACTCATACACACAATCACGTCACCCGGCACAATGTGTGGAAGCAAACCAACTATAAGCGCATCACTGTTAGGAAACACCAAGCCCTGCGCTCGTTCAGGCGTGAGCGCCCACTTTAATTGTGGTGAAGTGAGCCAAAAGCGCTCATCCGCGAGCCGCGTGGCCTCCGCTAGTGTATCCGCATGAATACCCATTCGCATCGTGTTGGACCGAGGTTCAAGCACCAAGAGCAACCTGCGCCCTGGGTATTGATCGCGAAGCCCAGCCAAGGTGACTTCAATCGCCGTTGGATGGTGTGCAAAATCATCAACAACCGTGATTCCCGCCTTATCGAACAGCACCTCTTGGCGCCGCTTCGTATTGCGAAAACTCTGAACAGCTGCAAGAGCAACCTCTGGCTGCACTCCAGCATGACGGGCCGCGAGCATCGCCGCTGTAATGTTACTTAAATTGTAATCGCCTCTGAGAGCCGAATCACCCGGGAAGCGACCACTCTCACTCTCTATCGCAAACTGACCCTGAACTCGATCTTTCCAAGAATAGACCCAACTCGCTTCTTTGCTAGGTCCAAAAGACAGAGTATCGCTCCACACTCCTTTCGCCAAAACACGCTCGACGGATGACGTCTCCGCTGGGTAAATCACCAAGCCTTGGCTCGGTAGTATCCGAATCAAATGGTGAAACTGGCGTTCGATATCGGCAAGTGAGTCAAAAATATCGGCGTGGTCGAACTCTAGATTATTGAAAATGAGAGTGCGCGGATGATAGTGGATAAATTTTGAGCGCTTATCAAAAAACGCCGTGTCGTACTCATCCGCTTCAATAACAAAAAAAGGTGCCTGTCCTAGTCGGGCGGACACCCCAAAATTCGCGGTAACACCACCAATTAAGAAGCCCGGCTCGAGACCCGCGCATTCCAGCATCCATGCGAGGATACTCGAGGTCGTTGTCTTCCCATGAGTCCCTGCCACAGCCAGCACCCAGCGATCGCGCAATACCTCTCGTCCGAGCCACTCCGGACCCGAGGTATAGGGAACCGTGCTATTCAGTAGCGCCTCGATAACAGCATTCCCACGAGTCATGGCATTACCCACAATAACGAGGTCAGGCTCAGGGTCGAGCACAGAGGGATCATAACCTTCGTGCAAGGTAATACCCGATGCCTCCAACTGTGTACTCATGGGCGGGTAGACATTGGCGTCTGATCCCGAGACACGATAACCCAGTTCCCGAGCGATGAGCGCCAATCCGCCCATAAATGTGCCGCAAATACCGAGGATATGGATGTGCTTTGACACGCTAAGTCTCACCAAGGAAATCCGCATAGTAGCACGATCATCTGCCCAACATCTTAAGCCATGCCCAAAATTTCCGGTTCTTTCTGTAAAGGCAGAAAGTAGAGTCATAAGTAGGTTAGAATGGCGCGCTTAAATAAGGAGCACACTATGCCTCGCAATGCCTTTTACGCCCAATCCGGAGGCGTGACCGCCGCCATTAACGCTTCGGCTTGCGGGGTAATCGAAACCGCAAAACAATCGGATCAAATCGGCACCGTGTTTGCCGGCCGCAACGGAATCATAGGTGCGTTAAAAGAGGAGTTAATTGACACCTCTCTCGAGAGCGACGCCACCATTCGCGGCTTGCGTAGCACCCCCTCCGGTGCGTTCGGCTCATGCCGTTATAAATTAAAAAGCCTAGACGAGAACCGAGCCGAGTACGAACGGCTCATCGAAGTATTTAAAGCCCACGATATCGGCTATTTTTTCTACAACGGCGGCGGAGACTCTGCAGATACCTGTCTGAAAGTATCCGAGCTTAGCCACGCCATGGGGTATCCGCTCACCGCCATACATATACCTAAAACCGTGGACAATGACCTACCCATAACAGATAACTGCCCCGGTTTTGGCTCGGTCGCCAAATACATTGCGATATCCACCATGGAGGCCTCGCTTGATGTAGCGTCCATGTGCGCAAGTTCGACCAAAGTATTCATACTGGAAACCATGGGCCGACACGCTGGATGGATCGCGGCGGCCGGCGGTTTAGCGGGACAGGAGCCAGAAGACGCGCCCCATATCATTGTCTTTCCGGAGATCGCGTTCAATGAAGCGGCTTTCCTAGCCCGCGTAAAGCGCAGCGTAGAAACCCAAGGTTATTGCGTTATCGTCGCATCTGAAGGAGCGCGCTTTGACAACGGCCAGTTTCTTGCGGACTCCGGAATCACCGACGCCTTCGGTCATAAACAGCTTGGTGGAGTCGCACCCACGTTGGCGAACATGATCAAACAAAACTTGGGTTACCGTTACCACTGGGCACTCGCA
>JAUHWV010000161.1 GCA_030427335.1 Gammaproteobacteria bacterium
GACGCATCGCGAATTGGCAAGACAAGCCGTGCGGGAATCGCTTGTCTTGCTCAAAAATAACGCGCAAGTTCTGCCCATCCTGCCGTCTAAAAGGGTGCTCTTGGTGGGTGCTCAAGCGGACAGCGTTCGGCATCAAGCCGGCGGTTGGTCGGTAAGCTGGCAGGGCGATGGTATCACCAACGCGGATTTTCCGGGTGCCACTACTATTCGGCAGGCCTTTTCCAAGGTGTTGTCGGAAGGCAGTGGTGTACTGGAGTACAGTGCTAATGGTTCGTATCAGCAGCTACCGGATGTTGCGGTTGTTGTTTTGGCAGAAGATCCATACGCGGAAGGCGCGGGGGATCTGCAATCACTGGATTGGGTCTCTTCTAAAGCGACCGCCTTGCAAAGCGTTCAAGCTTTACGAGATCAAGGGGTGCCCGTTGTGACATTGGTGTTATCTGGGCGGCCAATGTGGATGAATCCAGAGATCAATGACTCAGACGCCTTTGTGGCGGCTTGGTTACCGGGCACTGAGGCAGACGGGATTGCCGATGTTCTGTTCTCTGACAGCGCGGGTGCGGTTCGTTTTGATTTTACAGGCCGATTGCCGTTTGGCTGGCCGGCTGTGGCAGTGAACCCCGCGAATGAGGCTCTGCCGGTAGCGGAGTTCTGGTATGAGCGCGGTCAGGGGCTTGATTATCAGAGTGTGGGTGAGGTCGCGCTTTTGAGTGAAGATCCTCGATCTAGCGCGCTGGGTGGCGGTGGCACAGGAGGTGATCCAACGGAGCTCGTGGATGATCTTATCGTCTTAAGTAACGGGGCGGTTGATGCGCTATGGGATCGAGGGATAGGCGCGTTTGATGGCGCGATTGGGTTCGAGACTTGTATGAACGATGGCGGCGCTGATTGCCCGAGTATCGAGTGGAGTACGGTGAGTGATACGGATCGTGGTGACGTGCTCGAGGTTATCCATTCGGCGGGAGCGCAGTTGGCCGGGTTATTTATGGCGAGCTCTGTAGGTGTCGACGTCTCGAGGCATACCGCGATCGCGTTTGATGTGCTGCATCTAGAGGGTGAAAACAATTACACGATGAAGCTCGACTGCTTTTACCCCTGTACCTCGGGCGACTATAACTTGGGCACAGCGACTCAGGGTGCGTGGCACACTTTCACCGTGCCACTTGCGAATTTGACGGCGCAAGGTTTGAACGCGAGTTCAGTGGATACGGGGATTGTGGTTTGGGCGACGAACCATAATGGTAATCGGTACCGTTTGGATAACGTCCGGTTTATCGGGCAGTGAGCTGGCGCACGCGAGATTGACAAGGTTAATTTGAGGGGGGGGATTCCGGTCCCTCGATGTCTCTATATTGCTTTTAGGTAGTGGTTTGAGCTTTACGAAGGGGTCGGAATACACTCCAACCCCTTCGTCGTATGCCTTCCCGCAACCCACTTCGGTCCACGTTTCGCGAACTTCAGACTATCGTCCTCCGAAATTCGAATGTCTCGGTGAATTGGTAGCTTTAGCCAGACAAAAGGGTCGAGTGCACTCCGACCCCTTCGTCGTACTCCGCTATCGGCTCTCGGCGCTAGAGCCCCTCTAGATAACCCGCACCGTGAGCCAACAGGTAAGCACCAGCGACTCCGGAAAAGGTATCTAGGCTGGGCGTTCGTATCACCTGATGAAGATCCTCGGGCGAGGCGAAGCGCCCCAAATACCCCCCAAGTTGATCAAAAGCGTGTTGGCGAACCCGCTCGATCAAGCCGGGTGTGAGCGATACCCCGCCACCCAGGACAATGACATTCGGCGCATAGCTCAGCAGCAGGTTGGCGCAAAAGGCTCCTAGGTAAAACGCGATAATGTCGTTGGCCTCATGGTCGGGGCCTAGGGTGCTTAAATCCGCTCCCCATCGAGCACTGATCGCAGGGCCGCAGGCGAGCCCCTCTAAACAATCGCCGTGGGCAGGGCAGTGGCCCGCGTACGAATCTTTTGGGTGTTTGGGCAAGCGAATGTGGCCCATCTCCGGATGGTGAACGCCGTTGCTGACGCGTCCATTGTCGGCCACACCGGCGCCGATGCCGGTGCCAATGGTAACGTAAATCAAGCGGCCGTCGTTTCTTGGAATGAGCGAGCTCGCCTCTGCGAGCGCCGCCGCATTAACATCAGACTCGATAACAACGGGCACACTAAAATCAGCAAAAGCGCAGGCTAAATCGGTGCCGGCCCAGTGCGGTTTTGGCGTGTTACCGATGATCCCATAATCCGCCTGGGTTGGGTCAACACCCAGAGGGCCGAAGCTACCAATCCCGATGGAGGCAATCTCGCCCTGCGCTTGAATCTGCGCGTGAATAAAGTCGCGAGCGGCAGCGAGCGTGATATCAGGGTGCTCCGTTGGTATCCGAATTTGCTCTGCGGTTTGGTAATCAGAGCCGACGCTCACGATCCACTTGGTGCCGCCGGCTTCTATTGCCGCGAAGATTTGCTTTTTCATTTTGATCTCTCAGAAATGTTGGATTGTGAGGGCGTGGTCCCTAATGCTGTGCCTACTGTAAGTGGTTTTCGGTCATCTTCGGTGTCTCTGGTATGTTGCCATTGCCATTGCCATTGCCATTGCCATTGCCATCGTCATCGCATCGCATCGGGTGCGCGGCCGTTTTGATTGTATGTGGTGTGGCGTGGTCTTCATTGCATTTGGTTTGGTGTCGTCTCCATGAACCAAATCATTCCTTGCTAGTGCATCCTATACGATAATTTGATGGCTCGGCGGTTGCTACGAAGGGGTCGGGGTGCACTCCGACCCCTTTGTCGTGCCTCGACACCGTCAGCCATCAACCACTCAGTTATTCAGTCGCGCGCTGGCCGGATCCCACACCAAATTAAGTAAAGCCAACACGAAGAGCACTACCGCACACCCCGCCGTAAACACAAAACCATAGAAAACATCGCCCATGACATCACCTAGTAGCCCCATGATCATCGGCCCAAGAGCTGCCGCGACTGCGGTAAAAAATAAGATGACACCGGCAATAGCGCCATGTTGTTGGGCAGGAAAGCAGCTGATGCCTTTAGAGTTAATCGTGGGGTAGAGCACCGACATAAAGAGCCCTGACAAGGGTAGCAGCAAAGCCGCGGCATTCACGCCCATCAGCATCGCACCGACGTAGCAAGCGGCAACAGCGCCCGTGAACAGAGCCAACACCGCCTGCCATTCAAAACGGTGCAGAATATAGGCGCCTAAGAATCGACCGGCTGCTCTGAATACAAAGAAAATCGATAGTGCGTAGGTGGCGATTACACCCCAATCACCAGAGTACGAGAGCAGATAGGTTGGCATCCAAACATAGATAGCCGCTTCGGTAATTACGTAAAGTGCAATAGCGAAGGAGAAGCCCAAGGCATAGGGGTCTTTTAGCATCCCCAGGCTCTCTGCGATTGTGGTGGGTTTGTCGGTCACTTTTTTGGTCTGTGGATACTCAGTGCGAGAGGCAATCAAAACTAGTAAGAGTGCTAATCCCCCTGCAAAAACGTAGAGATACGTCCACGAGAATGCCTGTTGTAACAAATAGCTTACGACGGCGGGGCCGACAATCGCTCCCACGGCAAAGAATCCCTCGGCCATATTCATGGTGCGCGTGTGTTCGCTACTGTCGTTCGAAATGTCGCCCATTAATCCAATCGCTGCGGTTTTGAATATGCCAATCGCTAAACCAGAGAGCGTAACCAGCGTCAGAAAGTGTGCAAATTTGGAACCCAATGCGAAGGCGAAACAGCAAAGCGCGAATAGCCCCAGTCCAAGCACAATGATGGCTTTGCGACCAAAACGGTCTGACAGGAAACCCAAGCCGATTCCGCTCACCGCAATGGCCAGCATGGTGCCGTAGTGGAATGCACTCGCCTGAGTTAACGACAAGTCAAAGGTCTCGATGATTACCGGGATGATCACGCCCACCGCGTCGGTCGTCATCGCAAAAATAAAAAACATGAGGTAGGTGAGCAAACGGATAGAGCGGAAGCTAGTCATTATTGTCGGCCTGTGCATTTTTTATGATTTGTATCCTAGCACGAAAAAAAAAGATTGCAATCGGTTGCATTGCTGCGGCGTTTAAAATTTAAGCAGCTTTTATTCGCCCGTGAGCGACAATAAGAAACCTGAAAGGAGTTCGTTGTGAAACAACAAAAATACGCGGTAGCACAGAAAAAATCCCCTTTGAGCCTTGCTGTTGCGGCAACGCTTGCTTTGTATTCGTCGGTCAACGTAGCCCAAGAGTTGGAAGAGGTGATCGTAACCGGTGTGGCACGTGAAGGTGTCTCGAAACTCGAAGCCAGCGTTTCTGTCAGCTCGCTCAATTCATACGATATCGAGAAGCTGTCACCTCGATCGGTAGCGGAATTATTTCGCGCACTGCCCGGCATTCGTTCAGAAAGCTCAGGCGGTAACGGAAACGCGAACATCACCGTGCGCGGTATTCCTTTAGCGACCGGTGGTTCGAAATACATGCAGCTGCATGAAGACGGTTTACCGGTACTCGAATTTGGCGATATGAACTTTGCCAACACCGATAACTTCATCCGATCAGACTGGAGCGTGGGTCGAGTCGAATCCATTCGAGGTGGTTCGGCCTCAACCGTAGCGTCGAACTCCCCCGGCGGTATTATCAACATGATCAGCAAAAAAGGCGGCGACGATGCCGGCGCGGTAGGCATTACGATTGGCGCCGACTACGATGAGTTCCGCACCGACTTTGAATACGGCGGCAGCTTGGCAAGCGATATCACCTACCACGTTGCAGGCTTTTTCAGAGACGGCGAAGGCGTTCGTGAGACAGGATTTAACGGTGATAACGGCGGTCAAATCAAGTTCAACATCACAAAAGAGTTGGATGGCGGCTTCTTGCGTTTTTACGGTAAACAGCTAGACGATAAAACGACTACTTACCTGCCTTCACCTGTGCTCGTGAAATCAAACGGTTCGTTTGGAGCGGTACCAGGATACGATGCCAGCTCACAAACGCTGCACTCAGCGCAAACCAATAACATCGTAACTTACGATCCTTACGGCAATCCGAAAGGTCGCTCCGTTTCCGACGGTATTGAGTCAAAAGTATCGGCCTTTGGATTCGAGTTTGATCGAGACATAGGCAATGGCTGGAGCGTGAATAACAAGTTCCGCAATTCCAGTGTCGAGGGCGGATTTATTTCACCTTTCACTGACGGATTC
>JAUHWV010000162.1 GCA_030427335.1 Gammaproteobacteria bacterium
TTTTGCCGAGCCCGTATTCGGGCTTTTCGGCTATGGCGAGCATCCAAGAGTCGCGACAGGAATGCATACAGCGTTTTTCGAGATCGTAGCGTACGGTGTTGCTTTCGCTAGCGCAGGCCCCACCCAGGGTGTCGTGGCGACCGCAAGTATCCGCAACGATGGTCAGTAGCGGCCGGTTCTGCGTCGATCGCAACACCGAGCCAGCGGTCAAATAGACATTCCCCTGCTCTCGAATAGTGTCAGTCACGCTATAACGTTCAGAAGGATCATCAGCCGCATAAAATAGTGTGTCAGCAGCTTGGTTACCCTCTAAATCGAGTAGACGCACAACATGCCCCTTCGGAATGCGCTCCAAATAGTAGTCGCCAGAATCAACTCGGTCGCAGCGATACGCTTTGGTTGCGTCACGCATACTCTCGACAATCATAAAGCCTCCTCAAGACCAAAATGGTAAAGCGCGTTATTCATGAATCCGCGCTGATTCTCTGGGCAGAGGTTCTCACACAGATCATCCGCCTGCCTCGGCGCGGCTCGCGTGAGTTCGAGCTGAACCTCACCCGAAGGGTACTGCCCAGACTGAGCGAGTGGATGCGGGCAGGTGTGAAGCAGCACCAAAGTATCCATTTCAAAGCGAAGAGTGACTTTGTGCCCTGGCTGAACTTGGTCATTAACTAAGCGAATTGCGCCCATGTCATCAGATTCAACGCGGCTGAACCAATTCAGATTTGCCGGCAACGCGTCGGGGCCGAGTCCATATTTTTCGGCTTCAACTAAAAAGGCGTCGTAGCCGTTCTGATGCCAGTTATTGCGGTCGCGCTGATAGTCGCGAGCACCATACTGCGCACGGATATGCTCGGCGTGCGAATTACCGCAAACCGTGTCGTGCCACCCATGGGTATCTTCGATGACAGAGGCAAAGATTCGACCCATGTCAGAATACAGGCAATGGCCTTGATTGATCTTGAAGGTATGCTGGGCCTTCAATGTATCGGGCGCATTGTAGCGCTCGAAGAGATTCTCGGGATTAAAGAAGACCATGCCCACGTTGGCGCCGCCATGCAAATCCGTCATGGTCAGCTGGACACCCCGTCGCAATTTAAGCGACCAATGTGCGCCGGCTTTCAATCGCGTTGTATACCCTTGCAAAACTATTCTCCTCAGTTCAAAAGCGAGCTACTTCCCAAACCCTGAAGGGTTTGCATGTAGCTTTCTTCGCTCATCTTTGACAGTGGTAAATCGTAGGTAACTTGTGCGCCATAGGCGTTGGGCGCATGAGGATCATGACGCCGCTTATCGAAAACCCAAAGGCGACTGCCTAACGAAAAGCCCTCTTTGAGGTCGTGGGTTACCATAAATACGGTCAATCCCAAAGACCGCCATAGATCGCGCAAGAGCACATGCATATCGTTGCGAATGCCCGGGTCGAGCGCGCCGAAAGGTTCATCGAGCAGCAAAATACGGGGCTTGGCGGTCAGTGCCTGCGCAATAGCCAATCGCTGCCGCATACCACCCGACAGACTGCTCGGGTATTGCTGCGCCGAGGCGACAAGACCCACTCGCTCCAGCATCGCCTCTGCTTCACGCTTTGCGCTTGCTCGGGCGGCGCCAAATAAGTGGCCCGTTATTCCCTTCTGCGCAAGTGCGGGCGCAGCCATGACATTGTCCAAGACCGTCATATGAGGAAAGACAGAATACTGCTGAAACACGATGCCACGATCGGGTCCAGGTTCCGCCACAATTGGCTTACCATCTAGCCTGAGCTCTCCACGAGAAACGGTCTGCGTACCCAAAAGTAAGTTCAAAAACGTACTCTTACCGCAGCCGGACGCTCCGACCATAGTGACGAACTCGCCCTCTTTCACGGTAAGCGAAATATCTTCCAGTACCGTGTTATCACCATAGGATTTCCACACGCGATCTATCTCAATCATCGTTCGGCTCCATCAAGGCGATCCCAGGGAAAACATAAATAGCTAATCTTGGCCAAAACCCAGTCGGACAAGAAGGCCAGTAGAGTAATCCAAGCGACGTAAGGTAGGATCACATCCATGGCCAAGTAGCGCCGCACCAAAAAGATTCGGTAACCCAGACCGTCAGTGGACACAATCGCTTCGGCCGCTATCAAGAACAACCAAGCCGCCCCCAACGACAAACGGGTCGCATCGATCAATCGGGGCATGATTTGGGGCAGAATAATTCTGAGCAAAATCTGCGAAGTATTCGCCCCCAAGGTTTGCGCTTTAATAATTTGCTCGCTCGGAATTTCCTGCGTGCGACGCTGGATGTCCCTCGCAATAAAAGGCATCACGCCAATCGTAATGAGAACAACCTTAGATAACTCACCCAAGCCCAGCACGATAAACAGGATCGGCAGGATCGCTAAGGGTGGAATCAACGAGACCACCGTTAGCAAAGGATTAAAGAGCGCCCGAACGACTGGCAAAGCGCCCGTAAGAACGCCCACGACCAAACCCAGTAGGGAAGCGATACCCACGCCCAGACCTAAGCGAATTAAGCTACTTTGGGTATCAACCCAAAACAAGTATTCGCCCGTTCGTTTGCTCGGCTCGAACGCCATGCGCTCTATCGCTTGTGAAAACTGCTCAAAGCTGGGTAACAACTTATCTGCAGGATTTTCCGCCAGTCGAGCCTCTGAACCCGCCATGTAAAGCAGGAGTAAGATGATCAAGGGAATCAAGCCCAACATCCCACTCACCGCTCTAGACGGGCGCTTGTTAATCCAACGTTCCATACAGATCCTTAGTAATATCGGCTGTTAGGCGAACTACAATTGACCTTCAGCGGCCATCTTCATGTAGGTTGGATCGAACCTAAGCTTAACGTTTGCACTTGAGCCAAAGGTACCGGCAGGCGTTTCAATACCGATAAAGCCCGCGTCAGGTGCGCCATCACCCAAAAGACCATGGTCAAACGAGAACTCGGCAACCTTCTCCATTGTCTCCAGAACCACCTTACTCTCGGTCAAGGCCAGTGCTTCAGCAGGTGTGTAGAACATCTGCGTGCTAGCCAGCTGCGCTTCGTAGCCTTCCAAATCGGTTCCTGAGGCCTCGCCCAAGAAGGTGCGCGCTTCCACCGCCGCAGCGTCGTTACCTGACATCAAGGCCATGGTCTCATACCAGGCACCGACTAAAGCTTTGCCCAGTGCAGGGTATTCAGCCAAGGTCTCGGTGTTGATCACGAGCATGTCGATAATCTCACCCGGCGTGCTGGCCGAATCATAGACCACATGGCTGTCGGGCATTGCGGCAATTTCCGATAGTAGAGGATTCCAAGTGACAACAGCGCTGACATCATCGGTACTGTAGACCGCGACCATATCGGCGTCTGAGGTATTCACAACCTGAACATCCGCTTCCGACATGCCCACCGTTTCAAGTGCGCGAGCCAATAAGTAGTGGGACACGCTGAGCTCAACTAAATTGACCGATTGGCCCTTGATATCGGCGAGGTTAGACGTGCCTTTCAACACAATTCCGTCGTTGCCATTAGAGTAATCGCCAACAATCAGGGCAGTACTGTCAACACCACCTGCCGCTGGGATGGTGAGTGCGTCCATGTTGGTCATAGTGCAAGCGTCAAACTGACCCGCCGTGTACTGGTTAATCGACTCTACGTAGTCATTGATTTGCACTACGTCAATTTCGATACCGTATTTTTTTGCCCATTTGTCCACAATGCCCTGTTGATCGGCATAAGCCCAAGGCATCCAGCCAACGTAGATAGACCAACAAATTTGGAATGAATCACGCGCCATCACCGATGGTGACAACACCATAGTCAAAACAAGTGCGAGTAAACGTTTCATAATAACCCCTCTCAGTTAAGTTCACGGAATACGCTCGGCAAAGGCCTTTGCAAAATCTCCCGGGCTTTTATCCCGCCGTGTAACCTCTGAGAGGTCGAGTGCTCTCGGACCAGTCGCCACCGTGGTGGCCGGAACCCTAGCGCTCTATTGAAAAGCTGTAATGCGGCTTTCACCAAGTGCACGCATACATAGGTATTGCACAAGCGGTGCCAACTTTGAAATTCATATATTAATTAATGAGTTAAGAAAAACTGACTGATGGATCCAGACCGTCTCGGTCCGAACAACGCACCAAAAGGCGACCTTAGGCCGTCGCAGGACGCACCGTTCTGGTGCGCATCACGAACCGATTTTAAGGCGCAGGCCAAGACCGGCACCGCAAAATATCAAAGTGACAGGCATAAAAAAGGGGGCCTTGAGCCCCCAATCTAAATGCGTAAATGATTACCACCAGGTCGCGTACAGCGCGGCCAAAATCAAGGTCACAACAAGAGCCGACAAATTAAAGCCCGAGGTGGTAGCAAACTGAATTTCACCCAGGTGAATCGCGCCCTCTTGCTCTTTGTTTTGGACAAAAGACACGAGGGCCGCAAGTGCTGCCGCAATAACAAATACCAGACCAACACGGTCAATGAACGGTAGCTCGGGCCAGTACACCTTGAAGGCAAAGGATAGAACCACCGACCCAATCGCCGCCGCCAAGGCACCCGCCGCCGTCGTTTTACGCCAGAACATACCCATCAAGAAAATCACCACAATGCCGGGGGTGAAGAAACCGGTAAATTCTTGAATGTATTGGAAGGCTTGGTCAAATTTGCCGAGTAAAGGCTCCGCAGTGATCATAGCTAGAACCATTGCAATCACGGCCACGGCGCGACCCACTTTAACGGGGTCACCCTGTTTATCTGCGGCTCTCAGAGAGGGCAGCAAATCCATGGTAAACAGCGTAGAGATACTGTTTGTCATAGAGGCCAGTGAAGACACAATCGCGGCAAGAAGCGCTGCAAACACAAGGCCTTTCAGACCCGAGGGCAAGAGCGTCATAGCCTGCGGGTAGGCTTGGTCAGGTGAACTCAAATTTGAATCGAGTGCAAACAAAGCAATACCGGGCAGTACGACAATAATGGGCATCAACAGCTTGAGGAAAGCGGCAAAGGCAATCCCCTTCTGGGCTTCTTGAACGCTTTTTGCGGCCAAAGCACGCTGAATGATGTACTGGTTAAAGCCCCAGTATGACACGTTCATAACCCACATGCCGCCGATAAGGACCGACAAACCCGGCAGCGCCATGTAGTGCTCGCTATCGGGCGTGAAGATCATGTCGAACTTCTCAGGCGCTACGCGCGTGAGTTCCATAAATCCAGCAATGA
>JAUHWV010000163.1 GCA_030427335.1 Gammaproteobacteria bacterium
TACTGCATACCCCGAATGAATTAACCCCCCTTTATTGAGCGTTAGTCCTGATGGCCTACTGAGAAATCATGGCCCCAGAAACTGGCTACGGTGCTGTGGAATACGGGGTAGTTGTCCCAGTCGTCCACGGTGCGGCCTTCGGCCCCGTATTCGATGTCAAAGCCCGAGGGCGAGCGCATGTAGAACGAGACCATATGGTCGTTCGCGTGTCGTCCCAAAGTGCCGGTCAGCTTGACGTTCGCCGCTATTCGGCGGTCATTGCAAAGGCCGACTTCATCCACGCTAGGCACCTCTACCATTAAGTGGACGCAACCGGTGGGCATCGGCATTTCAAACAGCGCTAAGCTGTGGTGGCGGGTGTTGCAGTGCATGAACCACAGGCGTTTTTCTGGCTCGTTGGGATCGTCGGTAAATTTGATTTTCATCAAGTCGCTCAGACCGAAACCCAGTACGTCGGTAAAGAAAGAGGATGTCGCGTCGAAGTTGGGTGCGGGAATCACCACGTGTCCAAGACCTTGGTCTCCCGTGATGAAGCGCTCCACACCGACTGGCGAGTTCATCCGTTTGAAGTCGGAGATGACCCCGTAAAAAGCCTCATGCTGCGTCCCAGAGGGGTCGGCGAAGCGAAGTAATTTGCTTACGCTTCTTGCAGCAGCGTCTTGCTCTGACCCCCACTCAAATGGAATTCCGGCGGCGGCAAGGGCGTCCGCAACGTCTTGTAAGCCTTGCTCGCTATTGGTCTCCCAGCCGCAGAAGCCGAGCTTGTCTTCGTCTGACTTATTGACAATGAATCGGTAGGGGTGATCGTCCATCTTGAAAAACAGGGTATCGTCATCTGCATTTAAGCGGGTGCTTACGTCTTCCAGCCCCATAACTTGGCACGCGAATTCCTGCCATTGGGGTAGCTGGGCGCTGTTTATTCCGATGTATCCAAGGCTTTTAATTGCCATAGTGCTCTCCTTGTTAAAATTTTCCTTCGAGCGCCCATTGACGCAATGTGGGTTTCAGAACTTTTCCTGAGGCGTTCATCGGTAGGCTCTCGCAAATCACCACCCTGCGGGGCGCCTTATAGTTCGCCATGCTGTTCTTTGCATAGGCTAGGTAGGTTTCAGTTGATTCTTCTACACCGTCCCGCAGCACCAAAAATGCCCATCCAACCTCGCCCATGCGCTCGTCTGGATATCCAATTACCGCGCACTGAACGATGTCGTCGTGACGCAGCAAGGCGTTTTCGATTTCAGCGGGGTAACAGTTAAATCCTCCGCTAATATACATATCTTTCAGTCGATCGGTGATGGTTAGATTGCCCTCCTCATCCATTCGGCCTACGTCTCCGGTGTGAAGCCAGCCCTCATCGTCGATTGATTCCGCGGTCGCTGCTGGGTTATCCAGGTAGCCTCGCATAACGTTAAAGCCACGAACCAGAATCTCGCCTTGCTCACCAAGGGGCACGGTATTGCCTCCGGTGTCGGCACAGCGAACTTCAACGCCTGGTATCGCACGGCCAGATGTTTTGGCGATGGTCTCGGGGGCGTCACCAATGCGGCACATGGTGCTTAAGCCGCAGCTCTCTGATAGTCCATAGGCTGTGATGATGGTTTCGATTTTGAGCTCGTCCCGCATGGCAATAATCAACTCGGTTGGAATGACCGCGGCACCGGTGGTGCATTTGGTCAAGCTAGCGAGTGAATATTCATGTCGTTTCGGGTGCGCCAAGATGGATTGGAATATGGTGGGTGGCCCCGGCATGACCGTGACTCCTTCCGCATCGATGCGTCCCAGTATTTTATCGACATCGAATATCGCCTCCGGTAACACGGTACAACCTCTGCACAGGCAGGCGATCAAGCCGGCTTTGAAGCCAAAGCTGTGAAAGAAGGGGTTAATAATCAGGTAGCGGTCGGTGTTGTCTAGACCCAAGAGTTCAGAGAAAACCATGAAGGCTTCTACGTTCTGGTCGTGCGACGTCAGAACACCTTTGGCGCGCCCTGTGGTGCCCGACGTAAACATGATGTCGGAGATCGCGCTGCCAGGCATGTCGAGAGCGGCTTGTTCTATCGTGTCTGCGCCATGTGCTTCAAGCCAGGCCTCGCCCTTTGACTGCAGCTCCGCCCACGCCAGTTGCCCCTCGTCGCGAAAGGTCACGATATTTTGCAGCTGGGGGAGGGCTAATCCCGCGAGCATGTCAGGGTACTTGGTGCCTAAGAAATCGCCAATCACGAACAAGGTGTTGGCGCCGCTATCATTAAGGATTGCTGCGGCTTCTTCGCCCTTATAGCGCGTGTTCAGCGTCACGATTTGTCCGCCGGCAAAGTGGATTCCAAATGCCGCAATAATCCATTCGCTGATATTCGGGGCCCAAATTGCGGCGCGATCGCCCGGCGCAAATCCTAGGCTCTTCAAGCCCGCTGCGGTCTGAATGCAGTGGGTCTTAAATTCAGCAAAGCTGATTTTGGTGCCGTTCTCTTCGATGAACGCTCGGTCGCCAAAGCGCTCGGCGGCGCGACAAATTAACTCTATAGTGGTTTTTGGTAGGGTGGTAGGCACGCGTTTTTTGATCCCAGAATTCGGTACGCTGACCCTAAATGACTGCGGGCTTTCTGTCATAGTCTCTATGGATGATGAGCCCTAAGCGTGCGACCACCATAATGACTTTCTCAAATTTACCGGTAAAAGAAGCTGATTTATGAACAAACTCCAATCGGCCAAAGAGGCCGTCGCTGCTATTCAGAGCGGTATGACGATTGGCATTGGGGGCTGGGGCCCTCGTCGCAAGCCAATGGCCTTGGTTCGTGAGCTGTTGCGATCGGATGCGACTGACTTAACTGTGATTGCCTACGGCGGTGCTGACGTGGGAATGCTGTGCGCAGCAGGTAAAGTTAAAAAAGTGATCTTTGCCTTTGTGTCGCTCGATTTCATGCCATTGGAGCCGGGTTTCAGGCAGGCGCGCCAAGCGGGTGCTATCGAGGTCTTTGAAATAGACGAAGGTATGATGCTGCAGGGTTTGCGAGCGGCTTCATGGCGAATCCCCTTTATCCCTACAAACGTGGGGTTGGGTACGGATGTGGTGGCCCGTAACCCCGAGCTTAAAATCATCGACAGTCCTTACGATGACAAAGAGTGGGTGGCCATGCCTGCTCTGAATATGGATGTCTCACTCATTCACGCTACGCGCTGTGATGAGCGCGGCGTTTGCGAGATAGCTAGCCCCGATATCTATATGGACGATTTGTTTGCGCGCGCAGCGAAGCACACGATTGTCTCGTGTGATGAGCTGGTACCAACATCGCATTTTGCGGATCCGCAAGTGGCACGTTCCGTATTTTGGGAGCGTGCGCACACGCAAAGCGTTGTGCACATCCCCGGTGGCGCGCACCCAAGCTCCTCTGATCCACTCTACGGTTTTGATGTGAAGCATTTCAAGGCCTACGGTGAGGCTGTGGGCGCGGGCGAGTTTGAGGCGTATTTGAATAATCACGTGGTCGGAAAGTCTGAAGAAGATTACCAGGCCCAAGTGGGCGGCTTGGATGCGATTCAAGCGTTGCCGCTGCCAGCGTATTAAGGAGTGAAGTCGATGAGTGAAGCAGCTTCAAGCTACAGTTTGGCAGAGTTAATGGTCGTTGCAGCGTCGCGTGTGTTTGATAACGAAGGTGAGGTTCTGGCTACGGGTATTGGTCTTCTGCCCAGATTGGCGGCCAGTTTGGCGATGAAAACGACCAACCCCGACCTTATGATGACGGACAGCCAGTCGTTTTTGCTGTCTGAACCCAACCCTGTGTCCGGTATGAAAACGCACGCGGGTCAAGCCAATGAAACCTGGCTGGGTTTTCGTGCGGTTTTCGATAACGTGTGGAGCGGTAAGCGTCACGCTATGGTGGGTCCAAGCCAGATTGACCGCTTTGGTCAGGCCAACATCTCAGCCCTAGGGGGCACCTATCAGCAGCCCAAGGTTCAGCTGTTGGGTGTGCGCGGCTTTCCCGGCAACTCTATTTCCCACGGAAACTCGTTTTTTGTGCCTCAGCATTCAACGCGCGTATTTGTGGAAGGCGAATGCGATGTGGTGGGTTCGATTGGTTACAACCCTGATCGGCTGCCAAAGGGCTACACTTTCGACGATATCGACGTGCGCCAAGTCATAACGGATTTGTGCGTCATGGATTTCAATGGTCCGAATCGTCAGATGCGTATCGTCAGCTTGCACCCAGGGGTGACCGAGCAAGAGGTGCGCGAGAAGACCGGCTTTGAGTTGGCTGTGGTTGAGAATCTAGGCACTACCCCGGCGCCGACTCAAGCCCAGCTCGATGTTATTGCTGAGCTTGATCCGCTCAATGCTCGATCAAAGCAGTTAAAAGATAACCCTCCCGGCGATCGTCGCTGAGAGAATAGGAGTTAGCATGTCCGACAACAAGCCAGAGTTTGACTACGACGCGCCCACCGTTCGATACGAGGTGGAAGACGGTGTCGCCTATGTCACTATGGATCGTCCTGAGTATAACAACGCTCAGAACGGCAAGATGACTTATGAGCTCGATGCGGCATTCCGTAGGGCAGTGGCGGATGACGACGTTAAAGTCATCGTGCTGCGCGGTGAGGGCAAGCACTTTTCGGCGGGCCACGACATCGGTACCCCGGGGCGCGATGTGCACCTACCGCAGGAGCGCGTAACGATGTGGTACGACCACTCCAATAAAGAGGGCGGTGAGTATCTCTATGTGCGTGAGGCCGAGGCTTACCTGGGGATGTGTCGGCGCTGGCGAGAAATCCCCAAGCCCACGATTGCTGCAGTGCAGGGTGCCTGTATTGCTGGCGGCCTAATGCTGGCGTGGGTGTGTGATTTGATCGTCGCCACCGACGATGCTTTCTTTTCTGACCCGGTGGTGCGTATGGGTATTCCTGGTGTTGAGTATTTTGCTCACCCCTTCGAGTTGAACCCTCGAATTGCCAAAGAATTCTTGTTCACCGGCGAAAAAATGTCGGCCGAGCGCGCTTACCAAATGGGCATGGTGAACCGAATTTCAACACGCGAAACGCTGGCTGAAGACGTGAAAGCCTTGGCTCAAAAAGTGGGGGCAATGCCAAGGCTTGGCCTCGCGTTAACCAAGCAGGCGATAAACCACATTGAAGATCTGCAGGGCAAGCGGACCGGTATG
>JAUHWV010000164.1 GCA_030427335.1 Gammaproteobacteria bacterium
GCACAGCGCTGGGTATGGCGGTGCCCGCGTGAGGAATGTGTAAAACAAGCGGAAGGGTTGTGGGTGGCCACATGGTCAGTCTCCTATTTAGCATTAACGCAGCAAGTGGGATTAAATCGCGTACGAGTATGGTAGACGAAAAACACAGTTTCGCTCAAATAATCTTTTGGTGTTGTTTAAAACCTGTCGCAAAACACGACAGGTAAAAACCGACACCTTGGCAAACAGCAAGCCAAGGCGTAGCATTAAATTATCGCCGATTTCTGACACTTGCAGGGCGATTCAAAAGTACTGGCTAAATCGTCGCCCTCCACCCGAGCCCCAGGTGTTATCGCGACCGATCTTCACTGAGGGGCGAGGGAAGAACGATGAATCCACGAAACAAAGTACTACTCGATTTAAGTGCCAAGCCACAGCAACGCCTGTATCTGGCGAGCGATAAAACGCAGTGGTGTGATCTCGAACCAAGCGAATTGACACCAGGGCGCAAGGGTGTGCCTGTTGATATCCCAAAATCGGCGACTTTCCTGTGCCAAGTAGAATGGGCCTGGACTCCAATGAACAATCGGGTTGCGGACTACTACCTGAGCCAAGACACGACCCGTACCAAATGGGTTTTATGGAGCTCTTTGCTCAACGATCACGAGATCCCATGGTGTTGGTACACCATAGACAGTGTGCAGGTGCTGCCGCGAAAGGGCGTGAGTAAAGAGACGGCGGCGATGGTGCTCTTGACCGCTTACTTTAAGTGGCAGGAACGGTTTGAGTTGCTCGATCACTACCACTGGATCAATTCTGAGGGGTTTTTAAGTGTGGGCGATCTCAAGTTGGCAGCGGATATTGCTTGGAACGGATTTGGGGTTGATGATGAGGATGAAGAAGAGTGAGTTCACCTGGTTTCGATCATGCTTGCGTACATGCGCTGTGAAAACCGGAAATTTGCGTGTGAAGGGTGAATGCACGCGGGTACCTAAATTTCGCTAGCCTATTTTCGCACGAAGAACACGATTAAGGCTTTTCTACTCGACCGGTATTTGAGGGAGAACTATGCAGTTTAGAACCGAACACCAATTGAAAACCAAACTGCTTGAGCGTTTCGACGCACTGGTTCGAGAACTCTATGCGGTAGGTGATGCGCGCAGCAATACCGAAGAGTGGCGCAAGCGTGACAACCACCTATCGGGTTATATCGATGCTATCGCGGTTACCGAGCTTATCGAAATGCAGGTGTTGCAAGAGATGATCGATCGAATCCATCTTGAGGTGTTCGGTGAAAGCAGGCTGGAGCGGCGTCGTCGGCTGCAAAAACTGCAGAAAAATGTAGAGGAAATGAACTGGAAGCAGCTCGATACGCCTGCGTTTGAGCGGATTCGGTCGCGTAAAAAGTGATTGTCGATCTCATAATTACCAAGGGATCGGAGTGCACTCCGACCCCTTGGCATCCCTTTCTTCTTTAGGCTGAAGTGATTTGAGTGCCTTAAATGATTTTTTGTAAACATATAAATTTACGAATCCTGCCTTTAAGTCAATCTAAATATTGACCGTGACTTAGACAAGGGGCCGTAATGGACTCCGACCCCTTTGCTTAATAGGAGCTTCTGCATTTTTATCTCTAAATTCAGCTCGGCATGCCGCAGTAAACTTCTCAACCCTGTGATAATAGCGATATGAAACGAATCGAATACCGCGGAGATTATCTTCGCGCCAGCCGCACCGGCGGTGTCGCGTTGCGCGCTCATGTAAAGGCCGGCAGAGTAGGGCTTACCGCAAACACCGCGCATGGCGTGCGCGGGTCGGCGCGCATTACCAAAGGTACCTATGTAGCCTTGCAGAACGGCCAGTTGCGGTTGGTCGGTCGCTATGGCAAAGGGCCGGTTAAGCTCAACGTATCAAAAAGTGGGTTGAGTGCATCTTATAAAACGGGTGTGGGCTCGCTTAACTTCATTCGCCCCAATCGCTCATCTGCTACCATCGCGGGCATTCAAGTTCGGGGTAAGAACGCCCTTATACTGAATTTGATCGCGCTGGGCCTGCAGCTGGCCTTCCTTATGGTTCAGCTTGTGATAACGATCTCGATCGCAATTATTCAAGTTGTGGTAGGGCTAACAACGGCCGGTTTTTATTTGGTAAAGAGTGCCTGGCTGGCCTTCAAAGAGCGGCGCTTGGAGAAGCAGTTTGAGGCGCACTATGAGGCCTTGCCCGAATGGATAGACGCCGAGTTTCCCGATGCGCGAACTTGGGCCGCCCAACTCAATATCACCAGAACGAAGCGTGCGATGGTGTATTTGATTACGGCGTACGGGCGGGGCTTGGACATGTCGTCAGGCGCTTTTTCACAACCACGCGAAAAGGATGTGCGCTTGGCGCTCGATACGCTGGTTGGATCGAGATCGAAGCGTGAGCCATATACGGAATCGCTTGCGCTGATGCGGCTTCTCACTGAGCGCTTTCTCGACCTAAAATCGCCGCAAGAGCTAGCGAACTTTTATCTGAAATTAGATGAGCTGGCCTTAGCGGATGATGGTCGCACGCCCCTGCAATGGGCCTTGTTGGAGGTGGTGGCTGCCAGAGCGGGGTTGCAGATTGAGGTGTTTCGGGAGCGCTAGGCCGGCAGTCAGGTTTAGCGCGCTCACTCACATGCCATTAGCTGACCTTGCTTGGATCAAGGCGAAAGTCGCGATACGACGGGGTCGGAGTGCACTCCGACCCCTCCGTATCCAACGCCTCTATAAAATCCAGTCTAGCGGTCGTGGGCCCGACTAACCGCCTCAGCGAGCAAGGCTTTTAGTGTGGTCAGACCCCATACAAATCGCGAATGCCTATTACGCAATAGCGTCGAGCCCTTTCTGATCCGCGAGAACCAACATTTTAAGCGCAGCCCCTCTGGGCTTACTTTCGCCTTGTTCCCACTTCTTAACCAACTTGTCACTCACATTCAGATACCGCGCAAAAACAGGTTGAGACAAGTTATGTTTGAGCCTTAGCTCACGCACTTTAGCTGGCGAGAAATCGATAATTGGCGTAAGGCACAAAGCATCGAATTCACGCATGGTGGTTCTTGATATCACGCCGGCTTTGTGTAATCCGTGCGCTGTTCTTTGTACACTGCGAAGGATGTCACTCATCTGTATCACCTACCGATATTAATTCGCCTAAATCGAGCAACTTTTTCAAATCCGACTCAGCTAGGTTTACAAATACCTGAGAGAGCTTTTTTAAAGCGACTTGCTCTTGCGCCGAGATATTCGCTCGTACACTTTTGGTGAAGACGTATAGTAAAAATATACGACCCTCAAAGCGGGTGCAAAGCAGAACCCGATACCCGCCACGTTTTCCTGCTCCTGGCCTAGCGAAGCGCTTTTTAAACAGACCACCGCCGAGACTGGCCCCCAATAACCCGCGATTTATCTCGTTACAGATCGCACGGATGTCATGGTCGGAGAATCCTGTACGCTTGGCGAGCCGAGCAAACTCCTTAGTTTTGAATATCATTAGTATACCCTACAGGGGTATGGTTTCAACCCGGGGCGGTTCTAGAAACCATGAAGTCATAGGCTAGCGAGGAGGCGCCTTTTAGGGGGCTACCAGTTAGACCTTAAGAAATCATCTGGAGGCATATTTCATCTTCGTCTTTTCAGCGGTCGGTGCGTCAAAACACCAAAATGGCCTCTTTGCTCAGAGACGCTTGATTTTGGTTTGAATCGTCGGTTCATTCAGTTCCCCGCAGGTCTAAGATCTCAAGTTCTTCCATTAATGAATAAGGTGCGAGGGTGAGCTCAGAAAATAGGTATCTAGATCCCATAACCAGCCCACGGCCGTGTTCCGATTGAGGGCAAGGCGGCTGAGAACGTAAAAACTGAAATAAACCGCTGCGCAGTGTTTGGTTCGAAGGGGCGGAGTGCACTCCGCCCCGCGTTTCTCCGGCTTCTTCAATCTCGTAGAAAATTGACTTTAGCCGCGGCGGTTAGCGAAACAATTTGTGATGAACATTGACCGTTTGAGCGATTTTTTAAGCTAGTTCAGTCGTTTTTGATTCTCTGATAGTTCGATAGGTTCTCTTTTTAGTGATCTAAGCTGATTCGAGGGACTGTTGTTCTGACGTTTTTAAACCCACGTGTATTGATCAATTCACGCAACCTTGCTAATGCGCCAGTTATCTACGCTGGCAATTCAATACAGGTTTCACCCACTAAAACTTCGCCCGATTGCGCCTTGACGATATGTACCAAAAAAGGTACTTTTTATGCCTGAGGAACCTTACGGCAAAGAAATTACCGTCGCGTTTTACCGAACGGAGATGGGTTCCGAACCGGTTCGCGAGTTGCTGTTGAGCATGAGCAAGGCTGACCGTGTTGCCATAGGCGCAGACATAAAAACCCTCGAGTTTGGATGGCCACTGGGAATGCCGGTATGCCGTGCGATGCGAGACGGTCTTTTTGAAGTAAGAACCCGTCTCGATGGCAATCGTCATTCCAGAGTGTTCTTTTGTGTGCACGCCAAACACTTGGTACTGCTCCATGGGTTCATTAAAAAAGAACGAGCCACCCCGAAAAAAGAATTGGATTTGGCGAACAGGCGAAAGAGAGAGGTTGAGTATGAGCGAAGGAAATGAATCAGTCGGCTCATCTTTTGATGATTTATTGAACGAAACAGCCGAGGCTGCAGAAGTCAACGCAGTGGCGCTGAAGCGCGTTATCGCTTGGGAAATAAAGCAACGTATGCAAGCAGAGAGCATCTCTAAAAGCAGAATGGCTGAGCTAATGCGAACCAGTCGCTCGTCTTTGGACAGGTTGCTCGATCCCGACAATACGTCGGTAACACTTCATACCCTTGATAACGCCGCGCGTGTAATCGGCAGAACGTTGCGCATCGAATTGGTTTAATAGAGTGATCGATGAGGAAGGGGTCGGAGTGCACTCCGACCCCTTCCTCATCGACCAGATAGCGGGTTGTGCATACCCATTAGCTATGCGAGAAGCGGTGCGTGGAGGGTAAGTTCACTTTTTGCTTTGTAATGTTCAGTTTTAGTCGGAATCGTCGTCTAAATCAGTTGCCCTGAGAGCTAGCATACCAAGCTCAATCTTTTTATGAGCGAGGTGGCAAAGTGAAACCAGAAA
>JAUHWV010000165.1 GCA_030427335.1 Gammaproteobacteria bacterium
CCACAGAAAGCGCCGCTGCCTGATACAAGGAAACCACATTATGACAAGCCCGCAAGCCTACATTGTTGATGCCGTCAGGTCGCCTACGGGGCGTCGACGCGGAACGCTCGCTCAAGTTCACGCGGCTGATCTTGGAGCCCATGTATTAAAAGCGATTGTTGAGCGTAATGGCATTCCGGATGCTGACTACGACGACGTAATCTTTGGCTGTGTCGATACGATTGGCCCTCTTGCCGGTGATATCGCTCGAACCTGTTGGTTGGCGGCGGGCCTGTCTGACGAAATACCGGGTACAACGGTGGATCGCCAGTGCGGTAGCTCACAACAGGCCGTTCATTTCGCGGCGCAAGCGATTATGTCGGGCACCATGGACGTAGTCGTCGCCGGCGGCGTTCAAACGATGTCATCCATTCCGATTTCATCAGCGATGTTGGCAGCTCAGCCCCTGGGTTTTGACAATCCTTTCTCGGGAAGTACCGGGTGGAAGGCGCGTTACGGAGATGTACCGGTGTCGCAGTTTAACTCGGCGCAGATGATTGCTGACAAGTGGAATATTTCACGCGAAGCAATGGAAGCGTTCGCTCTTGAATCGCACCGCCGAGGTATCGCGGCAACGCAAGCCGGTTACTTTGAGCGTGAAATTCTCGCGCTAAACGGTTTGACGCACGATGAGACTATGCGTGAAACCTCGCTGGAAAAAATGGCTGAACTCGATCCGTTGATGGAAGGCGGTTCGATCACTGCGGCGGTTTCAAGCCAAACCTGTGATGCCTCGTCGGCCATGTTGATTGTCTCTGAGGCTGCATTGAAGCGCTATAACTTGACGCCACGCGCGCGGATTGCGCACATGAGCGTGCGTGCAGCGGACCCCATCTGGATGCTTACCGCTCCGATTCCCGCAACCGCGTATGCCATGAAAAAATCGGGTATGTCCCTGTCGGACATCGGCCTAGTTGAGATCAACGAGGCCTTCGCATCCGTCGCCATGGCTTGGTTGCAAGAAACGGGCTACCCCCACGAGCAAACCAACGTGAATGGCGGTGCTATCGCCTTGGGCCACCCACTGGGTTCTACCGGCACAAAATTGATGACGACCCTACTGCATGAAATGGAGCGTCGCGATGTGCGCTACGGTCTGCAAACCATGTGCGAAGGTGGCGGTCAGGCGAACGTAACAATTTTAGAAAAGCTGTAGATAAGGAATTCGGAATGGCGGGAATTTGTCAGGATAGAGTGATTATCGTTACAGGCGCCGGTGGCGGTTTGGGCGCGGCGCATGCGCGCGTTTTGGCCTCTGAGGGTGCTTGTGTCATTGTGAACGATATCAACCAGGAAGCCGCACAAAAGGTGGTTGACGAAATCGTGGCGGCGGGTGGTCGCGCGGTTACTAACGATTCGGACATCACTAACTACGCTGATAGTCAGCGCGCGGTGGCTCAGGCCATCGAAACCTTCGGTGGCCTGCATGGCGTGGTTAACAACGCCGGGGTGAATCGCGATCGCATGTTCGCCTCCATGACTGAGCAAGAGTGGGATACCATTATGGCCGTGCATTTGAAGGGCCACTTTTGCATCACTTCGCATGCCGTTCAGTACTGGCGTCATCTTTCCAAGAATGGCGACCCAGTTTCCGGGCGTATCGTTAACACCACTTCGGGCGCTGGATTACAAGGTTCCATTGGTCAGTCGAACTATGCCGCTGCCAAAGCCGGGATTGCTGCTCTGACTCTCAATCAAGCTGCAGAGCTTGCTCGCTACAACATTACGGCGAACGCTATTGCGCCCGTGGCGCGAACCGGTATGACGACGGCAGTACCGGAGATGGCGGCTCGTATGGCGATTCCAGAGGACGGCAGCTTTGATTCATTTGCACCTGAAAACGTGTCATCGCTCGTGACTTGGCTCTGCTCTGAACAATCGGGCCATTTTACCGGGCGTGTGCTCGAGGCCGAAGGCGGCCGCTTGTGCATCGCGGACGGCTGGCGGACAACGGAAGGTGTCGATAAGGGCGCTCGTTGGGCACCCGCCGAAGTGGGTGAAGCGATTGATCAGTTGCTCAAAACCGAAGTGCCTGCGCAAAAAATCTGGGGAGCCTAATACCCATGGAGTTTTCGTTTACCGACGAACAAACGATGATCTTCGACACCGCCGAGGCCTTTCTTGGCGAAGTGGCGGAGGTGGCGTCGATCCGCAAAAGCATGGAAACCAATACGGGTTATGATCCGTCTGCTTGGGATCGGTTGTGTCAAGAGATGTACTGGCAAGCTATATTGATTCCAGAAGATAACGACGGGCTCGGGTTAGGCGCGGTCGAGCTTGTGGGTATTCTTGAACGAATGGGTAAGAAGCTTTACAACGGTCCTTTCGCGAGTAGTGCTGCGGTAACACTGGCCTTAGCCAAGTGGGGTTCCGGTGATCAAAAAAGCACTTACTTTGCCCGCTTAATGGCTGGCGAGAGCGCGACTATTGCGGTGATCGATCAAGCTAGAGCCTGGTCAGCTGAGGGTGTTTCGGCCCAAGCTGTGCAAACAGATGAAGGGCTGCGCATTTCAGGAAAGTATCGTTTCGTTCAGCACGGCCACACAGCGAATCTGATTTTAGTTGCGGCAAGAGCACCGGGCTCGAGCGGTCAAGATGGTGTCGGTTTGTTTTTGATCGATGCGGATGCCGAGGGTGTGATTCGTAAACGTGTACCGACGATGGATCAAACACGACCGCTAGCCGAGGTGCAGCTCGAGAGTGTTTTGGTGCAACCAGAGCAGTGTTTAGGTTGCGTCGGTAACAGCGCTCCAGCGCTGGCGCAGCTCCTTGATATTCAAGCTATATTGGTAACGGCGGAACAGTTGGGCGGCGCACAGGCCAGCCTAGACATGACCGTTGATTATCTGCAGGAGCGCGTCCAGTTTGGTCGTACGATTGCCTCTTTCCAAGCGGTTAAACACAAGTGCGCTGACATGATGCTGAAGGTGGAAGCGTCCCGATCGATCGTTTACTACGCCGCCTGCGTTATTGATGAATGGTTGTCAGATCGCTATGACGCTAATCAGTTGGCCGAAGCGGCCAGTATGGCGAAGGCTTATAGCAGCGATGCTTTTTTCTTTGTTGCGGGCTGCGGTATCCAGCTTTTTGGGGGTGTCGGAATCACCGAAGAGTACGATATACAGCTGTACTTCAAGCGCGCTAAGGCGACCGAGACGTTTTTAGGCGGTGGCGCTGCGCATCGGGAGCGCGTTGCACAAATGCTATTGGCAGGGGAGTGTTGATATGAAGTTAAGCTTCAGTGCCGAAGACGAACAGTTTCGCAACGAAGTCGCCGAGTGGATGGCGAACAATTTATGTGGCGAATTCGAACCCATTCGTTTTCGGGGTGGGCCCGGTGACGAGCACAGCTTTGTGGAAGAACGCAAAGCCTGGGAGCAAAAGCTCGCCGAAGGTGGATGGACGGCGATTGGATGGCCGAAAGAATTCGGTGGGCGCGGTGCGTCCATAGAACAGCAAGTGATCTTTAATGAGGAATACGCCAGAGCAGGCGGCCCTGGCCGTGTGGGTCACATCGGCGAAACATTGACCGGCCCAACTCTCATTGCATTTGGTAGTGAAGCCCAGAAGGCTAAGTATCTGCCGGGTATTCGAGCGGGTAAAGAGCTGTGGTGCCAGGGTTACTCGGAGCCGAGTGCGGGATCTGACTTAGCCAATGTTAAGACCAAAGCCCATTTCGACGACGCTCAGGGCAAGTGGGTGCTGAACGGCCAAAAAGTATGGACTTCGCTCGCGCACGAATCGGAGTTTTGTTTCGTGATCGCTCGTACAGATCCAGCTAGCAAGGGTCAGAAGGGGTTGGGTTTCTTCCTAGTTAAAATGGACCAGCCCGGAGTCACTATTCGCCCTATTCCGCAGCTAACTGGAACCTCTGAATTCAACGAAGTCTTTTTTGATGACGCTGTTTGTGACGCCGATGATATCGTGGGTGAGCCTGGCGATGGCTGGAAAGTGGCGATGGGCCTGCTGGGTTTTGAACGTGGCGTCTCGACCTTGGGTCAGCAGATGCTCTTTCAATCAGAACTCGATGAAGTGGTGCGTATAGCGAAGCGCAATGGCGCGGCAGACGATCCAGCGATACGCCAGCGCTTAGCCGATGCTCACATTGGCTTAAGAATTATGCGTTACAACAGCATGCGCATGATGTCCGGTGGCGAGGACGGATCGCTTCAAAAAGAGGCCATGATTTACAAATTATATTGGTCAAGCTGGCATCGAAACCTGGGCAAATTGGCGATGGACGTACTCGGGCCAGAGGCTGAGCTTTTAGAAGGCGAGCCCTACGAGCTGAATCGTTTGCAGTCGCTATTTTTGTTTACTCGAGCCGACACGATCTATGGCGGCACTAACCAGATTCAGCGCAATCTGATCGCTGAGCGCGCGTTGGGTATGCCACGTGAGCCTCGCGGCGCTAACTAAGGAATTACGATGTCAAAAGAAATACCCAATTACGTTCCCGGCCATAACTTACTGGCGGGTAAAGCGGTTCTGATCACGGCGGCAGCCGGTGCGGGTATCGGTTTCGCAGCGGCGCAAAAAGCGGTAGAAGAGGGCGCTCGCGCACTGGTAATCAGTGACGTTCATGAAGGCCGTTTGGCGCAAGCGGTTGAGAATCTGCAGGCAATGAAGCCAGACTGTAAGGTGTCGGGCATGCTGTGCAATGTCACGGTTGAAGATGACGTGCAGGCACTGATCAACAAGGCCGAGCAGGATACCGGCGGTGTGGATGTGCTCATTAACAACGCAGGTTTAGGCGGTACAAAGCTTCTGGTCGATATGACTGATGAAGAGTGGGATCGCGTTCTCGATATCACACTAACTGGCACCATGCGTATGACGCGCGCCATGATGCGCGTCATGCAGCAGCGCGGTGCGGGTGTAATCGTGAACAACGCATCCGTGCTCGGTTGGCGTGCTCAGAAAGAGCAGTGTCACTACGCCGCCGCTAAAGCCGGTGTGATGGCTCTGACACGATGTGCCGCGATGGAGGCCGCCGAGTTTGGTGTTCGAATCAATGCTGTTTCGC
>JAUHWV010000166.1 GCA_030427335.1 Gammaproteobacteria bacterium
GGCGACGCTCGATGTTATTGCGATGTGACCGCTTTGCTGGGCCAGCATGATCGGCAACACGGCTTTGGTTAGGGAAATCTGCCCAAACACATCTATCTCGAAGAGCTTGCGGTAAACTGATAGGTCAGTATCAACACACCAAGACCGCTGTGACACGCCCGCATTGTTAATCAATATGTCAATTTGCCCAAACTCCGCGACCACTTGTTGCGCCAGGTCTGGGTGAGAATCGGTATCGACAATATCAAATGGAAGCACAAGTACCTTAGATGTATTCAAGCCCTGTTCGCAACAAAGCGCCTTCACTCGTTCGAGTTCAGACTCTCTGCGCGCGCTCAGGACCAAGTCAAAATTGCCTCTGCGTGCAAACTCGATCGCCAAAGCCTCGCCAATGCCACTCGAGGCGCCCGTAATCCAAACAACTTGCGGCATACCCTTCTCTCCTCTTGTCGTAGTCGTTATGATGGGAGCGACCTTAGCTTGTTTTCTAGATAAACACCATATGGGCTTACACCATCACGATCATCATCATGTCCATCATCACGATAAGCACGACACGAGCGAAAAGCGTTTGTTTGCCGTATTTTTACTTAATGGGCTATTCACTCTGATTGAGTTCGTTGGGGGCTACCTAACACAAAGCACAGCGATCATGGCTGATGCTATTCACGACTTGGGGGATACCCTTTCAATCGGCTCGGCTTTGGTTTTGAATCGGTTGGGCTCGCGTGCGAGCAACGCCAATTTTACCTACGGATATCGCCGGTTGAGTTTGTTTGGCGCGCTTCTCAACGCCATTATTCTGACCATCGGGTGTATTTGGATACTGGGCGAGGCGCTGGAACGTTTTGCGCAACCCATTATGCCTAACGCAACCGGTATGCTTTATCTCGCTCTGCTGGGTGTAATTGTGAACGCAGCAGCAGCTTTTCGACTGCGCGCAGGCAAGACACTGAATGAAAAAGTACTAAACTGGCACCTGCTCGAAGACATGTTAGGCTGGGTGGTCGTTTTGATCGCTTCGATCGTCTTAATGTTCCATGAGTTGCCTTGGCTCGATCCTGCGCTATCAGTCGGTTTTTCCTTATTTATTTTGTTCAATGTGAGCAAACTGCTGTGGCAAACGCTCAAGCTCTTTGCGCAGTCTGTGCCCGACCCGGACCTTGCGAAACATCTTCGAGACACGCTTATGTCTATCCCAGCTGTGGGAGGCATTCATCACTACCACCTTTGGTCTTTGGACGGTGAACGACATGTTGCGTCTGCGCACCTCGAGGTGGCCTCTGGCGCTCCTGAAGATTATGATGCCATAAAGCAACTGATCGCCGATGCGGTGGCACCACTGGGACTCTTTCATACGACTTTCGAAATTGAGTATCCAGGCGAGCCTTGCCGTCACCATACACACTAGGGATAACTGATGATTATAGATTTTGATGGCCACTCACCCTCTGTTTCCGAATCAAGCTTTGTGGCTCCGAACGCGACCTTAGTCGGCCGCGTGACGCTGGAGGAGCAAACCAGCATTTGGTTTGGGGCCGTATTGCGCGGGGATGTAGAGGATATCATCGTGCGCAAAGGTGCCAACATCCAAGATTTAGCCATGGTGCATGCGGATATGGGGTTTAAAGCGGATATTGGTGAATATGTGACGGTGGGACATCACGCAACCGTTCACGGGTGTACGGTAGGTGCTGGATCGTTGATCGGTATAAACGCTGTGGTACTGAACGGCGCAAAAATTGGCGAGAATTGTATTATTGGTGCAAATGCTATGGTACCCGAGGGGATGGAGATACCACCCTACTCACTCGTTGTGGGCGCTCCTGCAAAGGTGAAACGGACGCTGAGTGAGGAACAAGTCGCATTAGTGCGGATGGGCACCGACCACTACATCAAAAACGGCGAACGATTTAAAGCACTGCTCGAAGCCTGATTGTTAGTGGTGGACTTGGTGACACAAGAGGGTCGGAGGGCAGTCCAGCCTTTTTAGGCCTAACCAACCTGCACTCTGTCCCTGAGAAACGGCACTCTGATTCTGATAAGCGGAGCGCGAACAGCGACCAGATAACTCAGACCCGTCAGGCGGGCGTCAGAGAAGGGAAACGAACGCCGCCGCGGCACTCCCAGTAAACTTGAGGTTCCTGAACCTTGAGTCGCACACGAACCTCTTCGACCGGTAGCGATAACATGTCTTCCCACTTTACTGCAGGCAACCATTCGCACGATTTACCGTGTTGGTAGGCCTCATACACGGCCTTGAAAACCTTATTACCCATGAGTTTGCGATATTTTAAGGTGCCAAAAAAAACGATCACGCCAATGCCTCGGTTACCTGTTTGGGCGTAGGTAAAGGCTAATAAACACAATTCACCCAGCTCATCGCGACCGTACTGTGTGAGCGTATGCCACAAGTCGTGCTGATCGCGTTGTCGTCGAGCAAATTTGGCTCGGCTTGGCTCGTCGAAGACTTCTTGAGTGGGATCTGATGCATCAACCAATCCGTCGGCCGAAAGCCCTTCTAGGCGAAGGAATCGCGTATACAGCGCGGCGAAAGACCCCAAATCATATTGGGTGAAATCGCTTTTTAGTACGTCGAGCAGTTCGGTTGGCTCTGCCAATATGTCAAGCCCCGTCTCACTGCGAAGGAAGCGTTGGTACTCGTTCTCGAAACTCTTACCGCTAAAGCCTCGAATGACGACGAACACCTCGTCGGTGGCTTCGGGATCTTTTAGTAGCCGGCGCAAAGCCGCAAAGCCCTCTCTTTTCGTTGTGACGGTTGCCATTAAAATCACCTTGTGACAGCTGTTGTTGAGAATACCCACACGTTTCGAGCGTAAGCCTAAACTCATTTTTAAGTAATGTCACCTTTTGTGACATTAGTATGTGATCAAGCCACTGGGGGCGCTGAGTGACAGATACCGAGGCCGGAGTGCACTCGAACTCCGTTTGCATGGCTCTGATCGATCGGCCCCACCCAGGCATCGCTTGGTACGACCGAATGAACCCAGCCACTTTGATCCGTAGCATCAGAAACGTCAGAGTTAATGGCGTTTTTGCCCACCCCGACCAAAACACCAAACGCCAGGTCCCCAATCAAGAGTGCCAAGCCAATCTCGAGCTTTTTCTGGCTTACGATATCGACAAAACTCTGTTAGACTGCGCGCCGCTGGTGAGGTGGCCGAGTGGTCGAAGGCGCACGCCTGGAAAGTGTGTGTACGGAAACGTAACGAGGGTTCGACAAAATGCGACCCAGGAGCATTTTGGGCGCGAGAGCGCAGCGACGGCGATCCGCAGGATCAAAAACGCCAGAGGCAATGGCGTTTTTGCCCATCCCGACCGAACTATCACCGAGGCACCCCGACTTGTAGCAACTCTGCTGCAATCTCAAGCATTTCCAGCTTACGATATCGTCGAAACTCTGTTAGACTGCGCGCCGCTGGTGAGGTGGCCGAGTGGTCGAAGGCGCACGCCTGGAAAGTGTGTGTACGGAAACGTACCGAGGGTTCGAATCCCTCCCTCACCGCCATAATTTCATTATGGCACTTCGGTCGCGAGCGTCCAGCCTCCAAGCACAGCTTTCCGGCGTTCATCAGCTCGCCGTTGCACGGCTCGAACCCCTGATTCACCCCTCACCGCCATAATTTCATTATGGCGCCACCGTGCGGAACGAATGTAGCGCGAACGTCCTCGAGATTCCACGATTGTGGCTCAACAAAAACACGAAATTGCTTGTGTATTAAGCCCCGTCTACGTGACTAGCGTATTTGTATCAGGTCAGATGTTCTGACAAGAGAGACCTGTCAAATCTCTCCCGCCGTTTGGAGCCTCTCTTCGTTTTCCAGCCACTCCAAACGGCCCACACTGGTCCAACGCTTACGCACACCTGGCACCGGTGCCAGATAAAACAAGTCGCCGTTTTGCCCAGTGAGTGCCTGCTGTACTCCCGTTGAACGAGCGACCCTGGCGTTCGCCTTCATGTGTTCAAGCTCACCGTGGACAGGTATCACTAATTTGGGCTGTAGAACCCGATACAAGTCGGCTAAGTCGTTTTGGCAAGGGTGGCCCGAGGCGTGCAGAACGTGCTCTGATTCGTCAGCATGAATCACATTCACGCCACGATCCCGCAGCAGGGCAATTGAGCGAGCTACGGCCTCTTCGTTACCCGGAATGGTTTTAGCGCTAAAAATCACCGTATCGCCCTCTCCTACGCTTAGATGACGATGAGTGCCTCTGCCAAGTTGGTGCAGAGCAGAACCGGGCTCTCCCTGACTCCCTGTAGCCAAAGCGAGCACTTCGTAGGCTGGTAGATACTCCAAATGCCTAGCATCAATTGGTCGAAACTCGGGTTCTAGCAATCTATTGGCTAAGGCATTCCGATACATATTTTCTAGAGAGCGACCCAACAAGCCCACACGTCGATCACAGGCATGAGCAAGGCGTAATATCGACTGCATTCGGGCGATATTACTGGCAAAACAGGCAACCACCACTTTGCCCGAGAGAGGCGCGATGGTGGTGAGTAACCCTTCCGCGACCTCACCCTCGGTCGCAGATCTACCCGGTTTAAGGGCGTTTGTGGAATCACAGACCACCGCGTCAACCCCCGAGCTCAGCAAATTTTTCCAGGTACTCGGGGTCCAAGCCGGACCCACCACCGGCCTCGAATCACTCTTCCAGTCGGCGGTGTGAAGCACACTATGTCCACCGACTTGAATGTGCAGAGCGCAGGTTTCTGGGGTCGAATGCGTGAGATGCAGCCACTGCACGTCAAATTCACCCATTCTTCGTTGGGATCCCGGTAACACTTGAATCAACTCGCCCGGCAATAGCTTCCCCCGTGATTGATATTTTTGCTGCAATACAGACGCGGTAAACGGCGTCGTGTAAATGGGGCATTTCAGCTGATCCCACAGGTACGGCACTGCACCCAAATGATCCTCGTGTGCGTGGGTTATAATTAGACCCTCTAGCATTTGTCGGCGGCTCACGATGAACTG
>JAUHWV010000167.1 GCA_030427335.1 Gammaproteobacteria bacterium
GGGTTAACGCCATCGGCGGTGGCTCCGAAGAAATCATGCGTGATCTCGCCGCACGCCAATATCAGCTATAGAGAGGGCCTGAGTTATGGCAACAGAACAGCAGTTAGCCAATTTCCGCGAAGAAGTCGCTGGATGGTTGCAGGCGAATAAGCCTGCCGATCCGGGCTTTTTACTTCCGCAAAGCTTCATGGAAGTGGGTAGCGAACAGCAGCTCGACTTCCTGCGCGAGTGGCAATATAAGTTGTGGTCAGCGGGTTATTTGGGAATGGCGTGGGCTAGCGAGTACGGTGGTCAAGGCGCTGAACCCATTTTTCAAAGTATTGCCAACAAAGAAATGGCGCGTGCAGGGGTTCCAATCGCATTTAACGTGATTGGTTTGGGGTGGGCCGGCCCCTTGATTAACGATCTTGGTACGCCCGAAGAAAAGAGCAAATATTTAAAGGGTATCCTTACGGGTGAGGACATCTGGTGCCAAGGGTTCAGCGAGCCCGATCACGGCTCAGACTTAGGATCGGCGCAGTGTCGCGCGGTTCGCGATGGCGATGAGTACGTTATCAATGGGACCAAGATTTGGACAACGATGGGCAACTACGCCAAGTATATGATTTTGCTTGCACGCACGAATCCGGATGCCGAGCGTAAGTACGATGGTTTATCCTTTTTCCTGTCTCCCATGCAGGTGCCGGGGATTGATCCACAACCCATCCGCAAGTTGACGGGTGAATACGGCTTTACACAGACCTACTTTAATGACGCTCGTATCCCCGCCTCCTGTCTCATGGGTGAAGAAGGGCAGGGCTGGCTCTTAGCCATGAAAACGCTTCAATATGAACGAGGCGCGGAGGCCGGTGCGGCTGGGGGGCTCTCATTCATTCGGATAGCCCTAGAGGACATGATTGAATCGCTGCAGGGGATTAAGCGTGGCGGTGAACCCGTGCTCAAAGATCCTGTGGTGCGAGATGAGCTTATGCAACTCGTGATTGAGGACAAAGCGCTGAGCGTGGGCGATAAACGATCCGTGATAAGCGCATTGACCCACGATTATCGCGGATCTCTGCCGCTGTCTAACAAGTACCGCTGGACGGAGCACGCCCGTCGCATGCGCCAGGCGGCCGTTCGTTTGCAAGGCGCGCACGGCTCTCTCTATGTAAAAGATGAGCAAGCCGTGGGCGGTGGATTTTGGCAGCGCGCTTACCTTCAAAGCTTTTCAGCGACCATTGGCGGTGGAACGAGCCAAGTTCAAGCCAATATTATTGCCGAGCACGTGCTCGGATTGCCGAAGTAGGGGGCGCGTATGGATTTTGGAGCAACGCAAATACAGGTGAGCGAAGAGCAGTTGATGTTGCAAGATGCCGCTGCGGGTCTTTGCGCCGAGCTTTCGTCAATTGACCGGGTGCGAGCCCTACTTGAAAGTGCAGAAGGCTACGATGAGAACGTTTGGCAGTCGCTTGTCGACATGGGTTGGACGGGCCTTGCGATTCCTGAGGAGCAGGGTGGAGCCGGTCTATCGGTCGGAGAGTTTGTGACCATTTTTGAAGCCATGGGTAAGTACTTGCTAACGACGCCGCTCATGAGCACCGTATTGGCCGCAGAATTGCTGCGCCGCTCGAGTGAGTCTGCGGCACACGCGCCCTTGAGTGCCATAGCGGCAGGAAGCAAGGCAACGGTGGCTTTCTTAGAAAGTGAAGACTGGATGGACGCGTCGCTGGGGGCCAGAGTTGAAAACGGGCGTTTAATCGGGCGTAAAGAACACGTGGCGGATGCCGCGGCGGCCGACCTGATCTTAGTGCCTGCGACAGAGAACGGAGCACTCGTCATTGTGGTCGTGGAAGGTAGCAGTATCGGGAGTGAAGCTCGATGTGCACATGATGTGATCGACGCGACGCGTCGCGCGCAGGCCTTGAATTTAGACCTGACAGTAACAGATTCGCAAATCATCCGCGGGGAAGGGCTCGCTCTTGCGTTGGATGAGACTCGTCTAATAGGCGCTTTGCTTGTCGCCGCCGAATCAACGGGTGCCGCCGTGAGTTGCTTGAACACCACGGTGGATTACCTAAAAACGCGCAAACAATTTGGCAAGCTTATCGGTTCCTATCAGGCGCTTAAGCATCCTGCGGTGGATATTCTGTGCGCGATCGATTCGTCGAAATCGCTGGTTTACCAAGCCGCGGCCGAGATGAGTAACGATCGCTTATCCCGCGATGCGCGTGTGGCCTGTCACATGGCGAAATCAAAAGCCTCTGAGACGATATTGTTTGCTGGTGACAGGGCAGTGCAGTTTCACGGCGGTATGGGTTTTACCTACGAATGCGACGCGCAGCTCTACTTGCGCCGAGCTTTGTGGGTGCAGCAAGCCTTTGGTGACCCCGTGGCACACCGCAAGCAACTCGCCAGTTTATTGCTGGATGCTTAGTCTGAGTCATGCTGCGTTGCGTATGTAACGCACATGAAGAAGCCAACCACAAAATCCTCTCTGTTAGGGCTGTCCCGAGGTTTAGGCCTCGGGCTTGCCGGCCTGCGCGCGGGCGGCGCGCTAGCAGCCGATAGCTTGCTGCAAAAAGCACGCGGGCAAGCGGCCGGTGAATCCGCCTTTGCGCAGCGTGAGGCCGAACGGTTCGTGAGTGAACTGGGGCGGCTGAAAGGGAGCTACGTTAAGATTGGTCAGATGATGGCGCTCTTGGGCGAGCACTTTTTGCCTTCTGCACTGCTAAATGCACTGCGCAATTTACACGATGCCACCGAACCCGTTCCCTTCAAAGAGCTAGAGCCGAGTTTGGGTCGACTTTTGATTCGAGGTGAGCTGGACATTGAGCGCGAACCGCTCGCTGCGGCTTCACTGTCACAGGTCCATCGAGCGCGGGTTAAGACTTCGGGCGATGAACTGGTACTCAAAGTGCAATACCCGGGTTTAGCGGCCACGATCGACAGCGATTTTGATGCGGTTGTTTCCATGCTGAAAATGGCGCGTTGGATTTCAGCGAGTCGAGAGCTCGATGTCTGGTTAGAAACACTGAGAGAGCAACTTCACTTAGAAGTGGACTACAAGCGAGAAGCACAAGCCACCGAGGCGATAGCTGCGCACTTGGCATCCTGGCAGCCCCAGCACTGTCAGCTGGTTATTCCACGCGTTTACAATGAGTTCAGCGATACGGCAGTGCTGGCTCTGTCGTTCGAGTCGGGCGTCAGCGTCGATCATTCGTCGCTGCAAAGGCTGTCACTGGCGCGCAGAAATAATTTGGCTGCGGCGATGCTGGAACTCTTTTTTAAAGAGCTGTATCACTGGGGTGTGATGCAAACCGATCCGAATCTGGGTAACTATTTAGTCCGTCCAGCGCACCGCGGCTCCACTGAGGAGGACGTCTTGATCCTGCTCGATTTTGGCTCGACGGTAGCGTTTCCGGAACGCTTTCTAACGGCACTCGGCGCGACGATTGCGGCGGGACAGCGCCAAAACCGATCTGATCTGGTTCGTGCTTTGATTGATCTCGGGTGTTTAAAGCCGAATAGCCATCCCGAGGCAAGGGAGACCTTTGCTGATTTTTGCATGCAGTTGCTTGAGCCTTTGCGCCCGCCTGCTGATTTGCCGCGAGCCTATATCAACGCGAAAGGTGAATATGATTGGGCTCGTTCAGACTTAATGAATCGGGTTGCAAGAATGGCTGCGCGCTCGGTGAAGAACAAGCATTTTGCCACGCCCACGAAAGAATTTGCGGTAATCGCACGAAAGCTTACCGGCGTATTTACCTTTATATGCTTGCTTCGCCCCCAGTTTAATGGGTTCGAAATTGCCGAACGGTACGTGACGGAGTGGTTGGAGTCTCGAGATGTCTGAGTCGAAGTCACATAAAGAAAAAGTCTTGCCGGCCGGGCGCTGGAGCCGCTTTGGAAAGATGGCCAAATTGGCCGGGGGTGTAGCGGGCGGCATGTTGGCCGAAGGCGTCAAGCAGTGGTCTTCGGGTAAGCGGCCCGTAATGAAAGATTTGCTCTTAACGCCACGTAATGCTGAGCGTGTTGCCGAGCGGCTCAGTGAAATGCGCGGTGCCGCCATGAAGTTGGGGCAGATTCTGTCGATGGATACGGGGGACTTGCTGCCCGAACCCCTAGCAGAGGTCTTGAGTCAGCTGCGAGCCGATGCCCATATCCTGCCACTCAAACAGACTCGGGCGACCCTAGCCGAAGCCTACGGCTCTGATTGGCCCGATCGGTTTCGCCACATTGACTTGAAACCCTTTGCCGCGGCATCCATTGGGCAAGTGCATCGCGCTGAGACGCTCGATGGGCGAGACATTGTGGTGAAGTTGCAGTACCCAGGCGTGGTGAACAGTATCGATGCCGATGTCGACAATATGGCAACCTTGTTACGCTGGTCGGGTTTGGTGCCCGAGTCGGTCGATGTAAGCCCGATTTTGGAAGACGCCAAACAGCAGCTCAAAGATGAGGCCGATTACAATAAAGAGGCCCGTCATCTGATGGCCTTTGGTGAAGCCTTGCAGCAAGACGATCGCTTTCTGCTGCCTGAAGTAATCCCTGAACTGTCGAATCGCTCAGCGCTCGCCATGACTTTCGTGCCGGGTGTGCCTATTGAATCGATCTCGGATCAGCCGCAAGCCGTGCGTGATCAGGTGATGACGGCGCTCATTGAGTTGCTTTTGATCGAGCTTTTTCAGCTGCGGTTGGTGCAAACGGACCCGAATTTTGCTAACTATCGTTATGACACCGAGAGTGGTCGCGTTGTCCTCTTGGATTTTGGTGCGACGCGAGCCTTCAAAGCAAAATTTGTGAATGATTATAAAAGTTTGGCGAAGGCGGCCATTGCAGGTAATCGCGCGCGAATGCTGGCTGCGGCTGATCGGATCGGCTACGCCATCGGTGACATCGAAGGGCCCTACCGCGATTTAATCATTGATGTATTTAATATTGCGCTCGAGCCTCTGAGCCAGCCGGGGTTATACG
>JAUHWV010000168.1 GCA_030427335.1 Gammaproteobacteria bacterium
AGCGCTGGTTCCGATTAAGCTTCCTGTCCAAGACCAGGTCTGACCGGCGATCTCAGCACTGAGCGCGACTGAGCTGCCCGAATCATCGCCGCCATTGCTCTGTAACAACGCGACATCGAGTAAAGCGAGCTGGCGGTCGGTGAGCGGAAGGCGGACACGCACTTCATTTGTTGCATAGACGTCAGCCAAGGGGCTACCCACACCTATATATTGCCCAAGGTCGACCTGTTTGGTGCGAACCCTTCCATCAAACGGAGCGCGTACCGAGGTTTTTGCTAAATTAATCTTCGCGGTCTCGACTTCCACCCGCGCAGCTTCTAGCGCCGCCTCCGCTGCCGCGATTTGTGGCTTACGCAGGAACAAGTCATTAGCCGGCGCCGAGCCTAGGTCTCGCCATTCACGTTTCGCCTGAAGTGCGCGACCACGCTCTTCAGCCAGTCGTTGCGCCGCAGCCGCGTGTTGCGACTCCGCTCGCGCGAGAGCCAGCTTATATTGCGTTGGATCGACCGTTAATAACACATCGCCTTGCTTGAAGAACCCGCCCTCAAGAAACGAAGGCGCGAGCGATAGCACCTGTCCCATTACCTCTGAGCTCAACCGCGTAGCAATCGCGGCCTCTACTGTTCCTTGAGTGTGAATAGCAAGCGAGCGAGAATCCAATTCAACTATCTGCGTATCGACCAATACCGCGGGGGGCTCGACGATGGGCTTGGGATCGGGCTTGGGCTTGCCCGTCAAAATCTTAAAGGCAATAAAAAAGCCAACCAGAACAACAAGAGCGGTTTGAGCAAACTGTTTGAAGCGTAAAGCGGGCACGACGTAATAATCCTGTCTAGTGAGGGCGCGATTGTGCACCATTACATACGAATTTGCACAGAATATGGATGTACTCAAATTTTCGTACAAACTTTCAAAATTAGTATGCGCTTTCTAATTCTGATCACTACCATGCGCTCAAGTTAATCAACCGGCATGAGGAGATCATCATGGCAGACGAGCAAATCACAATGAACGTTGAAGCAGAAGTCGAGGCACCCGCCGCAGCTGAGCAAGCTGAAGTAGCAGCAAAGCCCAAGCGCACCCGTCGTGCACCTGCGAAAAAAGCAGCCACAGAGGCATCAGTAGAAAAGCCAGCGGCTAAGCGTGCAGCAGCGAAAAAACCCGCAGCCAAGAAAGCGACTACCGCGACCAAAACACGCCGCACCGCAACCAAAGCAAAGCCTGCTGCAGCTAAGACTGAAGCTAAAGTCGAAACGAAAGAGACGGCTTTTGATGTATCACGCAAGGCGGTATTGGCAGGCCTTGGCGCTTACGGCAAAGCCTTTGACCAAGTTCAAAGCCGCATCAAGTCTTTGAACGACGAGCTCGAGACGCGCCGCAGCAAAGCGAGCGAACTCTATAACGAGTTAGTTGCACGCGGTGAAAAAATTGAAAGTGAAGCGAAAGAGAAGCTTGCGGATATCGACACCAAAAAATTTGGTATCGATAAAATCGCTGATCGCGCTGCGATCGAAGCTCGCATCGAGAAGGCCAAAGGCCGTTTCGAGCGCCTGCGCAAAGCCGCTGGCCTAAATCGCGTTGCCTAAGTTTTAACCCAGGAATCCACAATTCCCCTTTTATCGGGTCGCTCTCATAGCGGCCCTTTTTTTTATTTCTAAGAAGTGTGTAACAATGCGGACGATACTGACTTCGACGCATAGGCGATGAAAACACGCGACCGAATCCTGGCAACCGCACTCGATCTGTTTAATGAGCAGGGCGAAGTTCACACGACAGCGCTGGATCTAGCCGACGAATTGGACATGAGTCCCGGCAACTTGTACTACCATTTCAAGGGTAAAGATCCAATAATCGAGAGTCTGTTCGAGCGCTTCGAAGCCCAAATAAGCGAGACACTCGCCGCGCCGATTGAGGCTCCTCTGGGTGCTGATGACAGCATTGAAAACAACTGGTACTACTTATTTGTCCTATTAGAGGACATGCACGACTACCGTTTCCTGTACGATAATTTAACCGATTTGATACACCGCTATCCGAATGTAGAGCGAGGCTTTAAACGCATTCTAAAGTTAAAGCGTGCGGCTTTCTTCGCTCTCTGCAACCAACTGATACCCAAGAGCCTACCAGCCCGAGAACAGCAGTTAAGCGCCATCGCCGACAACCTGTCGCAAACGGCAACCTTCTGGTTTTCGTTCGACCAATTAGTACACCCGCGACGCTCTGCCGAGCTCACTATCCACCGCGGTGTCTTGCAGTTGTTAACGATGATCGCGCCCTATTTGGGCGATGCTCAACAAGCCTTCTATAGAGATTGTGAAGCGGTATTTGAGTCACTGCAGACGCAGGCCTAAGCGCCCCTACAAGAAAAGGGGCTGCTCGACCCAAGTTGGTATTGCCTACATCTGCAGTGCGCTTAGAGCTTCTGAAAGCTTGGTCACACCCACCACGGTGAGACCGGAAATCGGCTGTTTAGGCATATTGGCTTTGGGCACAATGGCGTGCTTGAAACCGTGCTTAGCCGCCTCGGCCAAACGCTCTTGACCGCTGGGTACCGGGCGAATCTCGCCGGCTAAACCTACTTCGCCGAAAACAACCCAATCCTGTGGCAGCACAAGATTCTTGAAACTTGATACGATAGCCGCCAGCAAGGCTAAATCGACACTGGTCTCCAGCACTTTTACCCCACCCACCACGTTAGCGAACACATCTTGATCACCCACCTGTAAACCACCGTGCCGATGCAATACCGCAAGCAACATGGCCAGACGGTTTTGCTCCAAACCGACGGCAACACGTCGCGGGTTACTGAGCGAACTGTCATCGACCAAAGCTTGAATCTCAACGAGTAGTGGCCGCGTTCCCTCCCACACGGCCATAACAACGCTTCCGGGCGCCGCGTCATGGCCTCGATCCAAAAATATCGCGGACGGGTTTTTAACTTCGCGCATGCCCTTGTCAGTCATTGCGAACACACCCAGCTCGTTCACCGCACCAAAGCGGTTCTTTTGCCCACGCAATGTCCGAAAACGTTTATCGGCGTCACCTTCCAGCAAGATGGAGCAGTCAATCATGTGCTCGAGCACCTTGGGTCCGGCCAAAGTGCCATCCTTGGTGACATGCCCTACCAAGAACAAAACCGTATTGGTCTGCTTCGCATAGCGTGTCAGCCTCGCCGCGCACTCTCGCACTTGCGAGACACTGCCCGCTGCAGAGGTTATTTCATCTGAGTGCATGACCTGAATCGAATCGACCACCATCACGCTGGGTTTAAGTTCTTGGGCCGCATCGAGTAAGGCATCGATGTTGGTCTCCGCCATCAACTGGAGCTGATCCACAGGGAGTTCTAGGCGGTGTGCTCGCATGGCGATCTGCTGCGGTGATTCTTCACCGGTAACATAAAGCGCCGCTCGCGTCTTGGCCAAATGACACATAGTTTGCAGCAACAAGGTACTCTTCCCTGCACCCGGATGACCACCGACCAGTATCGTTGATCCCGGTACCAAGCCGCCCCCCAACACACGATCAAACTCAGTGGCACCCGTCGTGAATCGAGGCAGCTGTTCGAGATCAATATCTTGCAGGCGCTTGGCCTCTGAGCGCACCCCGGCGTAATTTGCCGAGACGCTGGCGGTGCTTCGTTTCGCGCTCTTGGCGGGCCCCAACTTAAACTCAACTAAGGTATTCCATGTTCCGCAGTCGCTGCATTGCCCCTGCCATTTAGCATAATCCGATCCACATTCATTGCAGACAAACGCTGTTTTTGCTTTCGCCATGAGGTAACCTAAGCGTCTAAATTCAAGTTAGTTTAACAGACCGGAAGACCGATGCCCCGCTCCTCGCTACTACCCGATAATCAAATGCTGTTCTCGCCTGCTTTGGCGTCAACCATCGGGTTAGAAGAAGCCATTTTTTTGCAGCAGCTGGATAGTCTGACGCAAGGGCACACGGCCAATGCCCAGGACGGCTTCGATTGGTTCACCCTAACACGGTCGGCCCTGCTAGATCACTTCAGTTTTTGGAACAGTGCTGATTTGCATCGAATAAGCCGCAATTTGGTCGAAAAAGCCGTCATATTAGTGAGCTCACCACCCATTCACAGTAGCGAAACATTCACCTTTGCCTTTAATGAAACCCGCCGCGAAGAGGCTAATCCAAGAAACATCACTAGGCAGGCACCGCGCACCGATACACCGGCAAGCCGAGCGGTAAACATCCGGGGCAATTGGAGTCCGAGTGAAGACATCTTGCAGTTGTTGCAATTAAACCACCAAATTCCCAGACAATTTGCGCTAGAGCAGTTAGATGACTTTATTCTGTACTGGAAAGAGCGCGGCCAGCCATCGCACGCCTGGGAAAACAAGTTTAGATCACACGTATTGGCGCAGTGGCGACGCGCGCAGAACCAAACGCGGGCAACCGAATCGCAATTTGAGGTGAGCGAGCCAAAAGCGCTGGATAGGGATTGGAGCCCAAATGAAGACGCTCTGGAGATACTCGCCCGCAACGGTGTTGATGATGACTTTATTCAAGAAGCCATACCTGAATTCATTCTGTACTGGCGCGAGCGCGGCAGTGCTCCGAAAGAACTGAACTCTCGATTTATACAACACATTCGGATCCAGTGGGCGCGCTATACGTCTGCGATCAAACACAGCACGGAGCCCACGCGCATTCCCTCAGACTGGACACCCAGCCGAGATGTATACGATATCCTTCGCTTATCTCATATTGATCGCAGCTTCGCAGATGAACTTTTGCCCGAATTCATCGTGTTCTGGAAAGACTCAAACCAACTGCAAACCTCGTGGAATAGCAAATTCCTGCAGCACGTAAAATATCACTGGGCCAAGCAGCACCAGCTCAACACCAGTCAGCCGGGA
>JAUHWV010000017.1 GCA_030427335.1 Gammaproteobacteria bacterium
CCGCATTCACTTTGGTTAAATCGAGACCCAGTGATTTGAGATCCGATACCGATACCTCAAAGGTTTTCCATGTGCCTGCCTCGTAACCGGTCAAATCAAGAACCTGATCGCCAGTTCCGCATGGGAAGAAACAATCGACTTTATACACCATGCCCGCGGCTACAGTCGCTGCGGGAATACGCAGATCAAACAGCAACTTACCTTCCGCTTCAAACTCGCTGATGTCTACACCGCCGGCTGATCCGAAGAAGAACACGCCATTGGCGCCATTGGTACCAAAGTTCACAAGGAGAGCGTTGCCGATGTCTGGGTCACCTGAATCCGTAACCGTCCACGTAATCAGGTTGCTGGTATTACCATCGTCACAGTAGTCCCCGTTGACCGTAGTGTCATATCCACAGGCACCACGATCCCAGAGCGCTTTATTCACCTCACCATTTACAAAGACGGGGGCCAATGCACCATCAACTTCACCGCCGGGAGGATTAATGCCACATCCTTTGCGCGACGGGTGCCCACAGGCCAACTCGATATTGTCGACCATCACATGTGCTGCGCTGGTTGGCTCAAGCACGAACAAACTAACCACTTTGCTCGTATCTAGAGGCTGCTCGCCCGAGTTCGCCAAAAGATCGTTCACTTTAACGCTGTAGGTAAACCACTCGTCTTTGGGTAAATCGGCTACTTTCAGCTCTTTGAAGCCAAGCGCAGGATAGCCGCTGTCCATCTTGATCAAGATCGAGCTATCCAAATCGGTACCCGCGCTGTCGATGTACATATCGAACTTGATTTCACCCGCGTGGATCTCCCAGAAATTAGGGTTGTTGCCAAATCCAAACAAAGTCACGGTCGAGCCATCCGTCGTGTTGATCGAAATGTTACCCATATTCGAGGTCATCACTTCAATCACGGTCCCGCGGCCATCGACTTCGCTTTCCATGAAACTGAGCGCGCCTTCGTTGTTCCAGAATGAATTCACGCCTAACTGCTGGACAACTTCCTCACCGCCCACAACCCACGAGAATGCCTCTGCGGCATCGGTGTACATTGGGAAGCTCGCTTCAAACGGCTCCTGCGCGTCAGGGCGCTCGAGGTTGCGGTCTGCATTCGAGTTACAACCGCCACCGTCGGCCTGGTTGTAAGAACAGTTATAGACACGGATGTAGTCGATCACCATCTCTGAGGGGATGTCGCCGGCATTGACGTTGCCGGGCAAGTTACCGCCTACAGCCAAGTTCACCAGCAGGTGGAACTCGGTATCGAAGGGCGCTGACGCGGGGCCTGATTCATAACCTGTCGCTGTATCCTTGTAGTAGTAGCTGTAGTAGTGCTCCGCACCCACCGTTTTAACGTGGACATCGTCAATGAACCAACGCAGCTCATCTTCTTCCCACTCAAGGGCATAAGTGTGGAAATCGTCTGCTGCTCCGTCAACTTCGACGTCAAGGCCACTCAGCTGATTCAGGGGCCACGGAAAACCGTGGTGAACAGTGGTAAAGACGCGCTCAGAGTCGGTCCCCGCGTTCACCACCTCCATGATGTCTACTTCGCCACTGGCCGCCCAAGTTCCGTAAGGCGAATCGGTTGGAAGCATCCACACCGCAGACCAAAGGCCTTGACCTGCAGCGGCTTTGCCACGAACTTCAACTCGACCGTATTTGAAGTCGAATTTACCTGCAGTTCGCAAACGGGCAGAGGTGTATGGGAAGCCCGGCTGAACTTCTTCACTCTTGGCGGTAATGGTCAGCATGCCGTCGGCTACCGTGGCATTCTCCGCCAAGTACCATTGCTGCTCGTTGTTACCCCAGCGAGTCAAGCCGAACTCAGCACCTTCACCAAGCTGAGCTTCCCAGGTGGTTGTATCTAGGCTGTCACCATCGAACTCATCGCTCCACACCAACTCCCATTCGGCATCGGGTTCTGGATAAAAAGCTTCGGTAACTGGTGATTTAGCGCTGTCGCCGCCACCGCCACCACAGGCACTCAGCAGCGCGATTGCTGCAACCATACCAAGATAGCGTTGCGTCCTTCTCATTGGATCAGACATGTATAACCCCATTTATTTTACGTTTATGCAATTAGGCAGCGTCGTTATCCCACAAACGACTACAAGGTTTAAGCGATACGCGATATGGGGGATTAAGGATGAGACAAGAGGGAAAGTCGTTATGATTCGGGGAAAGACAGGCTGATTATCCAAGCGAGAGGGGCGAGCGTGGCAAACGCGGACGCCACCGACCCCCTCACCTGGGCCTTACGACGCAAGCTAATTCGAGGTATCGTGATCCAAGTACCGTATCGCTGCCGCATTAATCAAAGCAAAAACGATTTCCGGAACAATAAAATTGAGTGCGAGCGCAGCATCATGGAAAGCCCATGCAACCGTTCTACCTATCGCTGCAAATACAACCAACAAAAGTGGGGCGTAGAACCAGCGTACATCTCGCGTAAACAGACCTGCGAACATACAGATTGAGCCGCTGATAAAGAGACTCGAGATATCGCCAATCTCAGTGCTTAGACCCGCGCCCGTCGACAGTGTCATTCCAAATTCAGCGGCAGAACCGGCAGGATCAAACCACCAGCGCAACCCCATCAACATGAAAACGGCTGCTATTACAAAAACCAAACCGCGAAGTGCTGTAATCATTATTTATTCCTTATTTTTATTCGTTTATCTGCCATATGATGGCCAAACACATGCTACTTCAATCGAAGAGTGACGCCAACGAATTAAGCCAAAGCCACGCCAAATAAGGAGCCTACAATGTAGGTGAAGCCCATCGCTGCAGCCCCCCACAACATGACTCTTGCGACACCCGTACTGAGCTTCGCGCCACCCAAACGAGCACCTATTCCGCCAAGCGCAGCGAGACCGACCAATGTGATAGCCGGCACACCGTAATCTATGTAGTCCGCAGCCAGGACAATGGCTGCGATCAAGGGGATTATCGCTCCAGCAGCAAAGGTAAAGGCAGATGTGATGGCAGCCTGTAGCGGTTTCGCCGCCGTTAAATCCATAATCCCCAGCTCATCGCGCGCATGCGCTCCGAGCGCATCATGCTCGGTTAACTGTGTTGCGACTTCCATGGCGGTCGCGCGCTCTACACCACGCGCAATGTAGATTTCAGCGAGCTCTCTCAATTCGGCTTCAGGTGCTTGCTTCAAGGCCGCCTTCTCTTTGGCTAAATCCGCACGCTCCGTATCGGCCTGTGAACTTACCGACACGTATTCGCCCGCGGCCATCGACATGGCGCCTGCGACGAGGCCCGCGGTACCGGCCATCAGAATTTCGCTCTGCGATACGCCGGACGCCGCGACACCCACGATTAAACTGGCAGTAGAAACAAGGCCATCGTTAGCGCCCAACACAGCGGCTCGGAGCCAGCCGACGCGATGGATGTAGTGGTGTTCGTGCTGGCTCATGCCGTATTCCCTCGAGGTTTTCCGTAGGCGGATAGTATACCCGATTCGATCATACACATGGGACACTGAACAATTTGCCAATATATAGCGGGGTTAGATCAAGACGGGCTTGGGGAATAATGGGGTCTGAGTGCACTCCGAACCCACTATCGCTCGCGACGACACCGCAAAAAAAAGGGCACCGATAGGTGCCCTTCTTTAAATGGCGGTGGAGGGTGAGACAGGGTTTCGAGCCGCACCGCGGCGAGCTGACGAACGCCCGAAAGCTGTGCTTGAGGGCCGGACGCTCGCGACGACACCGCAAAAAAAAGGGCACCCACAGGTGCCCTTCATTAAATGGCGGTGGAGGAGGGATTCGAACCCTCGATACCGGTTAAGGTATGCACCCTTAGCAGGGGTGTGGTTTCAGCCACTCACCCACTCCACCAATTGTGTTGGTCAACTTGCGTTAACCGAATCTCGCTTGTCTCATCCCTCTCGTCGGGATGGATTAGAACGGCATTGCCGGCTCAAATTTCAAGGTCCGCGATAATACCACAACACCAAAGAATTCAAAGGGGTCCTCGAGTCTTTCGTTAAGATTCTTGACCCTCTGCGTCACTTTTTGCGACAGCTTCGGTTTCCACCGTCAACTCAGTGCGGCTAATGGCTACCGTCTTTGGAGCATCGATACCGATCCGCACTTGCCCACCCTTGGTGGAAACAACCGTAATTGTGACGTCGTCTCCGATGGCAATGCTCTCGCCGACCTTCCTAGTCAGTATTAACAATCAAGTCTCTCCTAGCAGACCGTGTCCGCTCTATTCCTCTACCGCGTCGCCATCAAGCCCAAACGCCGTGTGCAGCGCGCGAACCGCCAGCTCCAGGAACTTCTCTTCAATGATCACAGAGATTTTAATTTCTGATGTCGTGATCATGAGAATGTTTATTCCCACTTCCGCTAACGCGGCAAACATCTGGCTCGCCACACCCGCGTGAGAGCGCATACCAACACCGACAACCGAAACCTTCGCAATTTTGCTGTCACTTTCTACGGCTTCAGCACCTAGATCCTCGGCTGTTGTTTGCAAAATCTCTTGTGCACGGGCTAAATCCCCGCGAGCCACGGTGAACGTGAAGTCGGTGGTATTATCGTGACCCACGTTTTGTACGATCACATCAACTTCAATATTCGCCTCACCGATCGGACCCAATATTTTGTACGCCACGCCGGGCATATCTGGAACGCCAGATACGGTTAATTTAGCTTCATCGCGCGTAAATGCGATCCCCGCAATCGTTGGTGTTTCCACGTCTTTTAACTCCTCAATGGAAATAAGGGTTCCAGGGCCCTCTTGAAAACTGTGCAGTACTCGTAATGGCACTTGATATTTACCCGCGAACTCGACTGCCCGAATCTGCAGCACCTTCGAGCCCATACTGGCCATCTCGAGCATTTCTTCAAATGTGATTCTGTCTAAGCGGCGCGCCGCACTCACGACCCGAGGATCCGTGGTATACACACCATCAACGTCCGTATAAATCTGACACTCGTCTGCCTTCAATGCAGCCGCAAGCGCAACCGCTGTTGTGTCAGAACCGCCCCGACCCAGAGTGGTGGTATTGCCTTTTTCGTCAACACCCTGAAAACCGGCCACCACGGTCACGTAGCCCGCGTCTAAATCGGCTCGTAGGTTATGATCGTCAATGTGCTGAATACGCGCCTTGGTGTGTGCGCTATCGGTTAAGATTTTGACCTGCGCGCCCGTGTATGACTTCGCCTTAACACCGCGCTTGGTCAATGCCATCGCAAGCAGAGCGGTCGTTACCTGCTCTCCGGTAGACACCAGAACGTCCATTTCACGCGGCACAGGTCGAGCCTGAATCTCGTGCGCCAAACCGATCAAGCGATTGGTTTCTCCGCTCATAGCAGAGACGACCACGACGATTTGATGTCCCTCGGCGTGAAACTTGGCAACTTTGTCGGCGACACCTTCTATTCGCTCGATCGTACCAACGGAGGTACCGCCAAACTTTTGTACTATTAAGCTCATTGAGCGTCTCTTTCCCTACTAAAAACGGCGCGCATTAAACACCATTACGCGCCCAGTTAAAACAGAAAAACTATGGCAGCTGCGAATCCACCCACGCAGGAACTGCGCCCAGCACATCATTCAGAGCAGCCACGTCGGAACCACCCCCTTGTGCCATATCCGGCCGGCCGCCCCCTTTGCCACCTAGCCGCGTCGAAAATTCACGCATTAGGTCGCCCGCTTTAACCTTGTCGGTCACCGTAGAGGCAACACCAGCGGCGAGCATAATCTTGTCGTCAGCGACCGATGCGAGCAACACAACCGAGTCGCCAAGCTTCGATCTCATTTGATCTACCGCATCCCGGAGCGCCTTCGCGTCTAGACCGTCTAGCCTTGCGGCAAGCACCTTAACGCCACGGACATCGAGTGCCTGACTGACCAATTCACCGCCTGCAGACTGTGCCATTTTTAATTTCATTTGCTCGATTTGCTTCTCAAGCTCTTTCAGCTGAGAACGCATCGCACCCACTCTAGCCACCAAGTTATCGGGCTGCGCCTTGGCTTCTTCGCAGAGCGACTCGATGGTGGCGTCTAACTCGGCCACATCGTCAAGTGCCGCTGATCCGGTAATCGCTTCTATGCGGCGAACTCCAGCAGCGACACCACCCTCATTTATAATACGGAACAAGCCGATATCACCGGTCCGCGCCACGTGGGTACCACCGCACAGCTCAACTGAAAAACGGTCCTCACCCATCGCCAAAACACGCACCTCTGAGCCGTACTTCTCACCGAAAAGCGCCATTGCGCCCGCGTTCTTGGCTTCATCCATGCTCATGACGTTTGAGTCGACATCGGTATTCGCCAGAATATGCTGATTCACGAGCGCGGTGATCTGGGCGAGTTCTTCTGAGGTCACGGGCGCGGTGTGCGAAAAGTCGAAGCGGAGGCGCTCCGCTGTCACAAGAGAACCTTTTTGCGTCACATGTTCACCCAAGACCGTTCGCAATGCGGCATGCAAAAGGTGGGTTGCCGAGTGATTCCGACGAATCTTCTGTCGACGCTGATCATCAATTTCGAGCGATACCGAACCGCCAACCGCCAATTCGCCCTGCTCTACCGTAACGTGATGCAGATGCACGTCAGCTTGCTTGGTGGTATCGGCGATCGTCGCTACAAGGCCTGGCCCAGAAATGCGGCCTGAATCGCCTATCTGACCGCCCGACTCCGCATAAAACGGCGTTTGATCGAACAAAACAACCCCGTTCTGCCCGGCCGCCAAGCGATCCACTTCAGCACCATCAATAAAGATTTTCTCGACTTTTGCGGCCCCTTTTGACTCGCTGTAGCCGGTGAAGTCGGTTTTGCCTTCGAGGGATATCGTCTTGCTGTAGTCGACCGAGAATTTTCCGCCTTCTTGCGATCGAGCCCGCTGTTGCGACATCGCGGCGTCGTAACCTTCGATATCGAGAGTCAGACCACGCTCACGAGCGATATCGTTGGTCAAATCAACCGGAAACCCGTAGGTGTCATAGAGCTTGAAAACGACGTCGCCGGGGATCTGTGTGCCCGATATTGCTTCGAGGGCCTCTTCCAAAATTTGCATCCCTTTATCGAGCGTCTGAGCAAACTGCTGCTCTTCTCGCTCAAGCGTCTTAACTACCTGATCTTGCTTAGCTCGAAGCTCTGGGTAGGCATCGCCCATTTCGGCCACCAGTGCCGCCACAAGACGATAAAAGAAAGGCCCCGTCGCGCCCAACTTATTGCCGTGTCGCACGGCGCGCCTGATGATTCGTCGCAAAACGTATCCACGGCCTTCATTACTGGGCACGACGCCATCGGCAATTAAGAAACCGCAAGAGCGGATGTGGTCGGCAATAACACGTAACGATTTGTCCTCAAGATTCTCAACACCTACAGCCTCTGCCGCGGCCTTGATCAGATTTTGGAATAAGTCGATCTCGTAGTTGGTGTGCACACCTTGTAACACAGCAGCGATGCGCTCTAGCCCCATTCCGGTGTCCACCGAGGGTTTGGGCAGGGGATGCATCTCGCCGGAGGCGTCGCGGTTAAACTGCATGAATACCAAGTTCCAAATCTCTATATAACGATCCAGATCGTCGCCTTCAGAACCCGGTGGACCACCCGGCACATCCGCCCCATGATCGTAAAATATTTCAGAACTCGGTCCGCATGGGCCCGTATCGCCCATTTGCCAAAAATTATCCTCGTCCAAACGCGAGAAGCGATCGGGGCTGACCCCCATCTCGTTGATCCAGATATCAGCGGCTTCGTCATCTGAGACATGCACAGTGACCCACAAGCGCTCTTCTGGCAAACCCAGCACCTGCGTCAGGAATTCCCAGGCAAATTGAATCGCCTCACGCTTAAAATAGTCGCCAAAACTGAAATTACCCAGCATTTCAAAGAAGGTGTGGTGTCGCGCCGTATAGCCTACATTTTCCAAATCGTTGTGCTTGCCGCCCGCTCGAACACAGCGCTGTGAACTTGTGGCCCTAACGTAATCCCGGGGTTCAGTGCCCAAGAACGTGTCTTTGAATTGGTTCATACCCGCGTTGGTAAACAACAGTGTCGGGTCGTTCTCAGGAACCAACGAACTGCTGTCAACACGGGTATGGCCTTTACTCTCAAAGTAATTGAGGAAAGCTTCGCGGATAACTTCGGTTTTCATACGGAATCTCTAAAGTAGAAACTAAGGCGCCAACTGAGCTTCAGTGAAGTCTCTTCCGGCAAGCAAGTGAAGATGGAGGTGAAAGACCGTTTGACCGCCTCCCTCGCCATTGTTAACGATTAAACGGAACCCCTCTTCGACACCCAACTGCCGAGCGACTTCACCGGCCGTTAGCATCAAATGCCCCAGTAAAGCCTGATCTTCAGTTTCAGCATCCGCCAGTTTTGGAATGGGCTTTTTAGGGATAATCAGAACGTGTACGGGCGCGGCCGGGTTTATATCTTTGATCACGATGCAGTGATCGTCTTCAAACACGACATCGGCTGGAATGTCACGCGCAATAATTTTCTCAAACAGCGTTGCCATAGTCTTAATCCAGTTTCTCGTCTGGGCTCAACACGCGTGCTTCGTTTTCCAGCATCACGGGAATACCGTCGCGCACGGGGTAAGCTAGTCCGCTCGCTTTACACACAAGCTCCTGGGCTGCCTCGTCGTATTCCAAGGGAGCCTTGGTCACGGGACACACCAAAATCTCAAGCAGCTTTTTGTCTAGCATGGGGCCTCACCTCAAAATCTTGCGCCGTTGAAAAACTCGCGAGTATATCGCGTTTTTTAGGGCTCAGACACCAGTCTAAACAATGTATTTGGATCAACGCGATTCGATTCGTGATTCATACGCCAATCGAGATGCGGACCGGTGGCTCGCCCCGTAGCGCCGACCTCTCCGATCAAGCCTCCCTGATCCACAACATCACCCGCTTTTACGTGCAAGCGGCTCATGTGAAGAAAAGACGACGTTACGCCAAAACCGTGATGCAGGATCACTGTGCCACCGGAGTAGTAGAGATCCGGCTCAGCCAAAACGACCATTCCACGGGAAGGCGCCTTTACAGGCGTTCCGGTTGGTCGGGCAATATCGAGCCCATAATGCGGGTTACCAGGCACGCCATTGTAAACCCTCTGACTGCCATAAACGCCCGAAATTCGGCCCGTTAAAGGCATTTGGATGGCAAAAAGCAGCTCTTCAATGCACTCCACACAGTCATACACAGTTGCCTTCGCCGCAGCAACTTGAGCACGTTCTTTTCGTATTCGCTCCAAATCTTCTTGTGGCGGCGTGACCGTGCGCTGCGGCACCCCTTCAATGACCGACACATCGTATTCCCTCTTCGACAGAATGACGCGCTGGACACAGACTTCGCCAGAGTCAAACTCCACGCGCAATTGATTCTCCAGCGGCGCCTCTCTCGAAAGGCCCACCCAAGAAAGCCGACCGTCCACAAGGGTCAATGGCTGTTCATTCCAGTCAACACGATGGAGAGAGTCGCTCTCGAAACGCAACCAAGCGCCTTGGGTCAAATCACCCGTCACGCGGACACAGTCCGCCGACACTACCCCAGAGCCAAGGGCAAAGAACCCAACCAAAAGCATTCGGATCATCGCATTCACCTCGTTATAATAGCCACCATCAAACAGTCCTGCAGGAAGTATACCGTGAGTCGCTACCGACCACCCAGCCCGCCAAAATCGCCCTACATCTCAGCTACTGGCGCTGAGATGTTAAAACGTGAACTCGATGAGCTTTGGCGTATCGAACGGCCCAAAGTGACCGATGCGGTGCGAGAAGCAGCAAAGAACGGCGACCGTTCTGAAAACGGTGACTACATCTACGGCAAAAAGCGTCTGCGCGAAATCGACTCTCGAGTGCGTTATCTAACCAAACGGCTCGAGATACTGAGAGTGATCAACGAGCCACCGGCCGACCAAAACAAAGTATTTTTTGGCGCAACCGTGCGACTGGAAGACGACGACGGCAAAGAACAAACCCTGCACATAGTAGGCCCAGACGAACTGGATTTGCGAGCCAACAAAATCAGCATAGACGCCCCCATCGCCCGCGCCCTCCTCGGCAAGCAAGTGGACGACGAAATCCAATTCGCGGCCCCAGCTGGCATTCAGTACCGCGTAATCACCGACATCAACTACGATTTACTAAAGAGATAAACACCCAAACAGAACTAAAGCCAGCCCGCTATAAGACAGAGAAATTATTACAATTCAGCGACACTTAGGTGAGTTAAGAACAGACTCCCGCTATAATGCCGCCCTTCGTCAACCGCAAGCCAGAGGCACTCAGCATCATGATCGAGCAAGGTTACGCCGCACTCAAAAACAGCAATGAATTTCTGGATCGACACCTGGGCGTCACCGCTCAACAGCAACAGGAATTAGCGAACCTGTTGGGCTACGACGATATTGAAGCATTGATTGAGGCGACCGTGCCACGCACGATCCTAAAACGCGAACCCATGGCGCTGGCAAGCCCCAAAACCGAGCGTGATGTTCTGGACGAATTGCGTGCGATCGCCTCTCAAAACAAGGTACTTAAATCACTCATAGGCTGCGGTTTCTACAACACCATTACCCCGAACGTCATTTTGCGCAATGTATTGGAAAACCCCGGCTGGTATACCGCATACACCCCTTATCAACCTGAGATCTCGCAGGGTCGTTTAGAGGCTCTACTGACTTACCAGCAGGCCATTATAGATATGACCGGCATGCCACTCGCGAACGCCTCAATGCTCGATGAAGCTTCAGCGGCAGCCGAGGCCATGACCCTGCTCAACAGGGTGAACAAAAAATCAAAGAGCATGACTTTTCTGGTCGCCGAAGACTGTCACCCGCAGACCATCGCCGTAGTCAAAACACGTGCCCTGCCCCTGGGTATTGAGGTGGTGGTAGGCCCGATTGAAGCGCTGCTAGCGGAACACGAAGCCTTTGGCGCGCTCGTGCAATACCCGGGGACTTTTGGCGACATCACATCGCTGAGCGACCTGATCGATGCTGCACACACCAAGAATATCCTAGTAGCCGTAGCCGCTGATTTATTGAGCCTCGCGGTACTCGCGTCGCCCGGATCGCAAGGGGCCGACGTAGTTTGCGGCAATACGCAGCGTTTCGGCGTACCCATGGGGTTTGGCGGACCACACGCTGCGTATTTTGCCACGCGCGAAGACTACAAACGCTCGACTCCCGGGCGCATTATCGGCGTATCGATTGACCGCAGCGGCAATCGCGCTTTGCGCATGGCGATGCAAACGCGTGAACAGCACATCCGTCGCGAGAAGGCGACCAGTAACATTTGTACAGCGCAAGCCCTACTGGCGATCATGGCTGGATTCTACGCGATGTATCACGGGGCCGATGGCGTTCGTCGGATCGCTGAGCGCGTTCAATTTCTGACCGGCGTACTGCACGCGACGCTCTCGAACGCGGGGCACCAGGTCCTAAACAGCACCTTCTTTGACACGCTTACGATCCGAACAGAGGATCACGAAGCCTTGGCGCAGAAAGCACGTGAGAATGGCTATAACCTGCGTGTGGACGTCCGGGGCCAAGTGGGCATTTCACTGGACGAGACAACTCAACTAAGCGATATCGAGACCATCGCCGAAATCTTCACAGGGTCACGCGAATTATGCGAACCGACAGACGGAATCCCCTCGACATTGAAACGCGAAGTGGATTACCTACAGCATCCGCTCTTCAGTGATTACCGTTCCGAAACCGAAATGCTGCGCTACATGCGCCGACTGGAGACCAAGGACATTGCCCTAAACCAAGCAATGATTCCCTTAGGCAGCTGTACTATGAAACTGAATGCCACGGTCGAGATGATCCCCGTTACTTGGCCGGAGTTTGCCAACATGCATCCCTTTGCACCGGCTGATCAAACCAAAGGGTACCAAGCTTTGCTAGATCAGCTGGAAAAAATGCTGATCGAGTGCACCGGCTATGATGCCATGTCTCTTCAGCCCAATGCCGGCTCACAAGGTGAATATGCAGGCCTTCTCGCAATCCGTCGTTATCACGACAGCCGCGGCGATCAGCACCGTACGATCTGTCTTATTCCCTCATCAGCGCACGGTACCAACCCCGCTAGCGCGGTCATGGCCGGAATGGAAGTGGTTATTGTCGCCTGTGACGAAGCCGGCAACGTTGACATGGGTGATCTGCGCGCGAAAGTCGAGAAGCATTCAGAAAATCTTGCCGCTATCATGGTGACGTACCCCTCCACACACGGTGTGTTCGAGGAAGAAATTGTCGACTTATGTGCTTTAATCCACGAACATGGTGGGCAAGTGTACGTTGACGGTGCGAACCTCAACGCGCTGGTCGGGATCGCTGCACCGGGCAAATTCGGCGCGGACGTCTCGCACCTAAACCTACACAAAACCTTTTGCATTCCGCACGGTGGCGGCGGCCCCGGCATGGGCCCTATCGGCGTGGGCGCCCATCTGGCACCTTTCCTGCCATCGCACCCGATTAGCCCCGTTAAAGACCTACCGGTCGATAACGATACGATTTCATCGGCGCCCTACGGCAGCGCGTCCATTCTGCCCATATCTTGGGTATATATCCGCCTAATGGGTGCCGAAGGCCTACGACTCGCGAGCCAAGTCGCCATCCTCTCAGCTAACTACATTGCGCACAGACTGAAAGGTCATTACCCCGTGCTGTACACAGGGCACAATGGCACCGTCGCGCACGAGTGCATTATCGATATTAGACCACTGAAAGAAGCCAGCGGCATTAGCGAAGAGGACATAGCCAAGCGTTTGATGGATTTTGGCTTCCACGCGCCCACCATGTCGTTCCCGGTAGCGGGCACGTTGATGATTGAACCCACCGAATCTGAGTCAGTAGCGGAGCTCGATCGATTCTGCGATGCCATGATTGCGATACGCTCAGAGATCGCGAAGGTCGAAGCGGGCGAGTTTGACGCGATCGATAACCCGCTCAAAAATGCGCCTCATACCGCTCTTGAAATCGCCTCAGAGGAGTGGTCTCACGCCTACACCCGAGAGCAAGCGGTCTACCCATTACCGAGCTTGAAACTTGCCAAGTACTGGCCGCCGGTTAATCGCGTCGATAACGTGTACGGTGATCGCAACTTCGTTTGTTCTTGCCCACCGATCGAATCTTACGTTTAAGCTAGGGCAACGGTGCGGTCATGTAATTAAGTTGGTTAATTCAGCTTAAAGAGAAAATTGAAAAGCGGATCTTAATGATCCGCTTTTTTTTGGTAATCGCCCGGCAAACCCACCTAGACTTGGCTGCTCCAGTTGTGCAGCAGCCAACCCTCTAGATCTGAGTGCTTCGCTGTAGGTAGACGCTCTAGTACCGCTTTCAGATAGCTGTGCGGATCCAGACCATTGTCGGTGCTGTAGCGGGTCGCTAGTCGTCGGTCTGAATGCAAGAGAGCCTTGACATGATATTAACTTTGTTTTATAAAGTACTTTGTTAACAACAAAAAAGGACCAACCATGGCTTCCAATGAAACCATCAAAGACGATTTGAGCTTTTTGAGAAACCTTGCTCAAGCTGGACAAGACGCGCCCTTGGCGATGGGACCCTATCTCATTGCAGGTGGCGGGTGGTTCGGTCTGGCTAGCCTTGTCATCGGATTGATTGAGTTGGGGATGATCCCCGCAAATGCCAGCTTGATGGCCATGTCAGGCCTAGGCGGCCTGCTCGGGTTCGCTGTGACCTTATTCTTGCTACTGCGTCGTGATCGTAGGCAAGTTCAAAACTTGGTCAATGACACGTTGGGGGCCACATGGTCTGCGATGGGGTGGGGAATTTTCATCTTCTTTGTTGCGGTCTATTTGGCTGCTGTTAGAACAGGAGAAGAGACTTTATTTAATTCCATCTCCTTAGTGGTCCTGACCCTCTATGCAGTGGCGTGGAAGATTTCGGCTTCCGTTTCACGGCAGACTTGGATGAACATCATTGTCGCTTTAACGGCGCTCTCTCTTTTAATTGTTTCACTCAGCGTTGGATCGAGCTACCTGTGGCTTGCCTATGCTGCTGCATTGTTTTTGAGTGGCGTGGCTCCCGGCCTCTACCTTGTTCACCTCAATAAGCAAAGAAATAGGGCTTAGGCCATTGTCATGGGTTTTGATATTCAGCAAATAGACGAAGTGATTCATGGCCGCTTACGCCTCGGCATCATGGCTTATCTGGTCGGGGCGGGCCACAGTGACTTTGTCACGCTCAAAAAGCACTTGCAGACTACAGATGGCAACCTATCCATCCATCTGAGAAAACTTGAAGAAGCAGGCTACATCGCGCTTGAGAAATCTTTTGTAGACCGCAAACCCAGAACCGAAATCACGATGACACCCCTTGGACGACAAGCCCTCATCAACTACCTTGACTCACTGACATCGGTGATCCCGCAAGGCTAGCCTTAATCAGTAAACGCGTTTTTTCTGGAAGTTAACCAACTTAGTTACGATAAAATCGGCCTAAGTCATTGAAATCGAATTCCAGAAATAACCAACTTAATTACTTAACCGCAAACGCCGGATAAGGAGCGTCTATGCTCCTTGCGTAAGCGGCGAGCAAAGGCGTATTTACCGTGGGCACGCGCATCCTGTCCACGGAGTGCAATCAATACCAGCCGTCCCACTTACTCTACGGTCGCATCACCATCTTTTGCGCTATCGACAAGGAAATTCTGTGACCAGTTCTCCACCAGTTCGTGGATTTGCTCTTGTGAACGCAACTTTCGTCGATTCCCTCTGGGCACCAACTTATTCGTTTGCTCTTCATCTAAAAGGCGAGCTTTGGCGCGATCACGCCACTGCGTCTCCATGACGTCAAGGATCAACTGCTTCGCTTGCTCGTCATACACAGGACAAGTCACTTCGACCCGAAAATCCAAATTACGCGTCATTAAATCGGCTGAGGAAATGAATACCTTTTGCTGTCCACCGGCTTCAAATACGAAGACGCGGGGATGCTCTAAGTAGCGATCAACGATACTGATGGCTCGGATATTCTCACTCAAGCCTTTAACACCCGCCTTCATGGCGAACATGCCACGAACAATCAACCGGATCTTCACGCCCGCCTGGCCGGCTTGATAGAGTTTGTCCACCACCGGTTTGTCAACTAAGTTGTTGCACTTAATGAATATCGCGGCTTTTTTACCGGCCTTGGCGTTGGCAATCTCGGCATCGATGAGCGCCATCAGACCAGAGCGATTGGTGTTGGGTGACACCATCAAATGACGATAACGGAAGCGTCGATAGGTATGACGAATGAAATCAAACACGTTCGATACTTCACGACCAATTTCCCGATCCGCCGTAAGCAGACTGAAGTCCGTATAGAGCCGTGCGGTACTCTCGTTGAAATTACCTGTGCCAATATGCGAGTACTGCCGCTCTTCTCCACCTTCCATACGGTTGATCAATATGAGTTTCGAGTGCACTTTCAACCCAGGAATACCGAAGATCACTTGCACTCCAGCATCACCCAAGACCCGCGACCAACGAATGTTGGCGCTTTCATCAAACCGAGCCTGAAGTTCAATCACGACCGTAACTTGCTTTTGGTTCCGTGCCGCATTAATCAAAGCATTCACGACGTGGGATTTAGACGCAACCCGATACAAGGTCATGCTGATGGAGGTAACCGAAGGATCCAGGGCTGCGGTATGCAGCATATCCTCTACATATCGGAATGTGTGGTAAGGATAGTAAAGCAAAACATCGCGCTGTCGGAGCTTACTGAAGATGCTGGTCGAAGTGTCGTCCAAAAAGGGCAAGCGAGAGGGTGCTATGGGATCAAATTCAAGATAGTCGGGTCCCAGATTGGGGAACTTCATAAAGTCTTTCGAGTTGTGGTAGCGCCCGCCCGCAATGAAACTATCGTACTTGCCCAAGTTCAGCCGTTTGGCCAAGGTTTCGAGCATATCTTCGGGCATGTCGCCATCGTATACGAAACGCACTGGATCGGCCTTTTTACGTCGCGCCAAACTCATGTCGACCTTGTCGATCAAACTCTGCGTGATCTTTTCATCCATCTCAAGCTCGGCATCGCGAGTAATCTTAATGGTGTAGGCCTCAGCAGACTCAATATCGAGTACGCCGCGGAAAACCTCTTTAAGACAATGCCTAATGATGTTATCTACAACAATAATCGCTTTCTTACGACGCGAACCTTTCGGTGGGATATACACGAAACGGTCTAGGCGATCGGTCGGTATCTCGAGCAGAGCATACTGAACCTTGCCGTTGGTCAGACTAATCCTAATCGCAAAATAGATCGAGGCGTCGTTAAGCTCGGGTAACTGTGTGGAACCCTTTAGAAAGAGCGGCGACAGCTCAGGCAATACTTCATCACGAAAATAAGTGTCCACGAATTCCGCCTGATCAGGCCGTAGCTGCTTCTCGTTGATCAAGTAGATATTGCGCCTTCGAAGCGAAACCAGACACGTTCGGTATACCTCGTCGAATTTAGCTTGAAGCTCTCTCACCCGCTTCTGAATTTGCTTTAATAGCTCGCGGGCATTTTCCTTGTCTTCACCGGAAGAAAAAGCAGCGAGGCGCCTAACATCGGCCACTCGGACGCGAAAAAATTCGTCCATATTATTAGAGAAAATACCAAGGTAGCGAACTTGCTGGATGATCGGCACATCACGGCTCGAGGCCTCTTGCAGCACACGTTCATTGAACGCCAACCAGCTTAGCTCTTTTGCTACATAATTCGTTTCGTCAGCCATCTCGTGTCATCTATTTGCTATTGCGTTTTCATAATATCGTCATATCCTTGCTATTTTATGACAACAAGGACCGTTTATTTTGTCATCCGATCTATACGCGGCTCTCGATCTAGGGTCTAACAGCTTTCATTTATTGGTGGGCCGCCTTAAAGGGGATAAAATCGAGACGGTAGATCGAGTCAAAGACTCGGTACGTTTAGCCGCCGGGCTTCAAAAAGATCGCAGTTTATCAAAGGAAGCCCAGCAGCGAGCCATTGAGAGCCTTGCTCGGTTTGCTCAGCGTATCGCGGGAATACCGCTTAAACAAGTGCGCGTGGTGGGCACGAACACCTTTCGTGTGGCGGCCGAATCCGGAAAGTTTAGAAGACTCGCAGAAGAGACGCTGGGCGCCCCAATCGAGATCATTAGCGGCCAAGAAGAAGCGCGCCTGGTCTTCTTGGGTGTAGCGAAAGATTTTGCACCCGATCGGCAAAAGCGGCTAGTCATTGATATTGGCGGTGGTTCCACCGAACTCATCGTAGGCAAGCGTGACCCGCAGCTTATGGAAAGCCTACATATGGGTTGCGTAACTTGGACCACCCGCTACTTCTCGAATGGCATGGATGGCTCACGCTATAAAAAGGCCGTACTTAACGCAAAAAGCGTGCTGCAACCGCACGTGAGGCGTTTCTCAAACATCGGATTTGCGGATACGATCGGCTCATCGGGCACCATCCGAGCGGTGGGTGAATTAATGCCGCTCGTTGGTGGCACAGCGCACGAAATTACCCTCGGTAAGATAAAAGAACTCGCCGACCTCTGGATAAATAAACCCAACAAATTAGACCTCTCATCGGTTTCCCCCAACCGCTTGGCCGTGTTGCCAGGCGGCTTAGCTATTGTTCACGCTTTACTCGAAAGCCTACCTATTGAAATCATGCACACCTCTGTCTACACCATGAAGGAAGGCGTGCTGTACGACCTAGCAGGGCGCACCGCACATCATGATCGGCGAGAGCGCACCGTAAATCGCATGATGGACATGTATCATGCCGATGCAGAGCAATCAGAGCGGGTGTTTGACACTGCGGAGCGTTTGCTGAACCAAATCGAGTCACATTTGACTCTGGAAAAAGACGTTGCGCTGGAGTACCTGGAATGGGCTACTGATCTTCACGAAATCGGACTTGCAGTAGCACACGGTGGGCACCAAAAGCTGGGCGCTTGGCTGGTGGAAAACTCCGACATGCCGGGTTTTACTCGCCGAGAACAGGCTACGCTCAGCTTTCTGATTCGCAATCAACGCAAAGCCATTACGCCAAACAACAGTGACTATGGCGTCACCGAAGATTGGGGGCTTTTACTGGTTTTGAGGCTCGCAATCCTGCTGAATCGCGGCCGCGTCACGAGCAAGCCGCCCAAGATAGAATTCAAGTTGAAATCCAGCAAGTTTGATGTGACCGTCAACGCTGATTGGCTCTCAGATCACCCCCTGACGCAATTCGATCTAGAGCGTGAGGCGTCCTACTGGAGTACCGTGGGAATCGAGTTCCGGCTGAAAGACAACTAAACGCTTATACTTGGGCTGGATTGTGATATAACCTTGCTCTAGATCCACCGGGAATAATAATGTGAAATCGCGGAAATCGACCTCTTTAGACATTGCCTATATGGCTGGCGTTTCTCAGTCTACCGTTTCTCGTGCGTTGCGAGACAGCCCTCTGGTGAATCCCGAAACACGTGCCAAGGTGCACGAAATCGCTCGACAGCTGAATTATAAAGTCGATAAAAATGCCGCTAGCCTTCGAACTCAGCAGAGTCATACCATCGCGCTTTTGCTGTTCGAGGATAGAACCACCGACGACTCCATGATAAACCCCTTCTTCCTGTCGATGCTCGGTAGCATTACCCGGGCAGCCGCGAAAGAGGGCTATGATCTTCTTGTTTCATTTCAACAATTGACCGAAAACTGGCACAGTGAGTACGAAGTCGCTAGCCGCGCTGACGGACTCATTCTGCTGGGGTACGGCGATTACATCTCATACCAAGAGAAACTCGAAGCCTTGGATCGTGAGGGTGCGCACTTCATTATTTGGGGACCTATGGTGGAAGGGCAACCAGGGCACTCTCTTGGCTGTGACAATTACCTAGGTGGCGTCATCGCAGCGGAGCACCTGATCCAATTGAACCTTAAAAAACCCGTATTTATAGGTGATGCATCAGAGCACTGCCCCGAGTTCAAACTCAGATACGAAGGCTTCCGAGCCACCTTAGCCAAAGTCGGAATCGACGTCCCTCCCCCCCAATTTGCCTTAAATGAAGAGAGCGCTGGGTTTGAGGCTATGAACCAGATCATAAGCGCGGGTAACGGCTTTGATTCGATATTCACAGCCAGCGACTTGATGGCCATCGGTGCGATGAAAGCACTAAAATCTCGAGGTTACAGTATCCCCATGGATGTCGCCGTGATTGGCTTTGATGATATTACCGCAGCGAAGCACGTGTACCCCGCGCTGACCACGGTGCACCAAGATACCCAGCGTTCGGGCGAAATATTGGTCGAAAATCTAATTCAACTGATTAGAGGCGAAACGGTCGAATCACAACTCATTCGACCCTCTCTGGTAGTGCGAGACTCTTGTGGAGCCTCAACCAAGCTTTAGAGCACGAAGGGACTTGAGCAGAACCATACCGCTACGCTATTCGGTTCAAGTTGCTGTGACCACTCACCCTGCTCACGCATTACCTCTTGGCCCGTTAGCGCCTCTTTATAGTCACACGCGTACGGTACGGTAAGGCTAACCGAACGCGGCTCGCTTGATTTGTTTAAGAACACAAGGGCCAGCTCGCTCACAGACTCGTCTTGATAAGCGCGAATAAAAGAAGCGGTATCCGTCGCGAAAGTGTCATTTATCTGTACACCACGCTGAAGTGCGACCGAGCGCTTACGAACCTGAGCAATATCGATGAGCGCCTGCCGGATCGGATGACTCGCGCCCCAGTCCACTTTATCTTGACCATAGTAATCGCGATTTCCAGCATGCTCGCCAAGGCCGCGTCGAAATCCAATCTCAGAACCATAGTAAACAACGGGTATGCCTCGACTGGTAAACAACCAGTTGTGTGCATTTATGAAGCCGGTATCCAGGGCGTTCATACGAGCCATGTCGTGATTGTCGTAAAAGGTCATCAACTCATAGGGGTTTTCGTAAATTCCGTCATCGAGGTGCAAATAGCTTAACAAATCAGACATAGGCGCATTCTCAAGCCCAAATACGCTCTGCATCACTTTTTGCCCCGGAAAATCCAAAACGCTGATTCCACCGTTTTCGGGACGGGTGTGCTGTGCTATCGCTACAGCATCGTGCGACCAATGCTCGGCAAAAAAGAACATGTCGGGGTAGCGCGCGCGAATACCATCCGTAATTGTTTTCCAGAAATGATTCGGAACGTGCTTTATTGTGTCTATTCGGATTGCATCTGCCCCCTGGTCTAACCAGTACAGATAGGAATTCAGAAGATACTCGACGACACGTGGATTGTTCTCATTGAAGTTAGAGAGCTGTGCGACATCCTGAAAGTTATGGAAGAAGCCACTTGTCGCTTCGTCTTCGGGAATATCCTCAGGGAAGCGATTATTGTGATCGGCAATCAACTCGCCTTCCGGCCCATAAATTTCACCAAACTTGGGTTGGTCCGATGGCATATCAAACGAGGGAGACCCGTGATTTCCCACAATATCAAGCACGAAATCGAGACCATGATCGTCGAGCGCTTGAGTAAATTCAGCAAAGCCCAAACCCTCTGAAGGCAAGTGCTCGTCAAGCTGATAAAAATTTACGCCCCAGTAACCGTGATAACCCGTTTTCGATTTATCCGTCGGGAAACCTTCTCCTATCGCCAAACCACCGGAGAAAGCCTGATCGGGATTATCCACTACCGGTGTACCCCATACGGCAGAGAACCCCATCTCAGCAATATATTCGGCGTTCTTCACAATACCCGCAAAATCGCCGCCCATGTAACCGATATTGGCGACGGCCTGACCGAATTCATTCACAACCGGACGATTAAAGGTGGGATATTCCCCACCTTGATCCTCATAATTATTGCTTGGATCGCCATCCACAAAGCGATCCGTGACAACAAAATAAACGGCCTTCTGGGCAAAAGGTTCATCTGTGCCGACATAGTTTGGAAGCGTCACGGTCGCCAATGTGCTCGGTACCAATCCAAGCAGACCGCAAACGGCAGGCCATAAGGGGCGTTTGATACTCTCTGTTCTACTCATCTTGATCCTCAACCCAAAGCGTGACTACGCCGCTCAAAATCATGCAAAACCCACCGAGCAACAAAGCGTATATCGCCTCACCATCGAACAAAACACGCACCATGAAGCCCAATATACTGGCGGCTAGAATTTGTGGAATCACAATAAAGAAATTGAAGATTCCCATATAAACGCCCATTTTTGCGGCCGGCAGCGCACCGCTCAAAATGGCATAGGGAACCGATAAGATCGAGGCCCAGGCCATACCAACGCCCACCATACTCAATAGCAGCCAGTTGGGATCATCGATCACCAAGAAAGACGCCAGCCCAAGCCCGCCTGCCGTCATGCAGACAAGATGAGCCACGCGCCGATTAAACCGGCTTGCCAAGATAGGGATTATGAAGGCGGCCAGCGCGGCGAACCCATTGTAGGCTCCGAATAGTACCCCCACCCAATCGGCACCGTTATTGTAAGCCGCGGTCGTAGGATCAGAGGAGCCAAAATGCACCGAAGTCACCGCAGAGGTGGTATAGATCCACATAGCAAATAGGGCGAACCAAGCGAAAAACTGGACTACGGCGAGCTGCCGCATGGTTCTCGGCATGTTGAATAAATCATTCGCGATCTCAAACAACATCGCATCGTGCCGTTCGCGAGCGGCCAGGCGCGCTACAACCAACTGCAGCACCGCGAAGGTCAAAAAACCACCGGCCAAAATATAAAGCTGTTTGTCCAAGCCGTTTGCCATGACTACGAAAGCGGTAATCAGACCCACTACGCCAGAAATTAGACTGGCTTTGGTAAAAAACGCAGCGTCTCGCGGTGGTGCTTCAAACGCCGGCAATTGACTTTTCTCGGCTTCTTCGAACTGAGCGAGTTGCTCTGGGCTATACTCACGCGTAGAGAAAACGGTCCACATTACCGCAGCGAAAAAGACGACGGCGCCCGCATAAAACGCAAAGCGCACGGAATCCGGCACCTGGCCTGCAGGGGCGACGTTACTGACCTCAAACCAGTTGGTGAACACCCATGGCAGTGCAGAAGCTACAACAGCACCCACACCGATAAAGAAACTCTGCATCGCGAAGCCCATGGTGCGCTGCTTATTGGGCAACATATCGCCCACGAATGCCCGAAATGGCTCCATCGAAATATTAATTGACGCATCCATGATCCACAGCATGCCCGCGGCGATCCAGAGCGTCGGTGAATTTGGCATGATCAACAGAGCCAGTGACGACAGAATAGCGCCCCACAAAAAATAAGGGCGACGGCGACCCAATCGAGTCCACGTGCGATCACTGTAATAGCCAATCAACGGCTGTACTATGAGACCCGTGACGGGCGCGGCTATCCAGAGTATGGGGATATCATCGACATTCGCCCCCAAAGTCTGAAAAATCCGACTGACGTTGGAATTCTGCAAGGCGAAACCAAATTGAATTCCAAGGAATCCAAAACACATATTCCAAATTTGCCAGAAAGTCAGCTGTGGTCTTTGCATGAGTCGTTCTCTTATTTTTGTCATATTGAAAGTCTAGCCTTGAAAAGAAAGTAGCCCAAGCGACTCCATACGTATTCAAAGGCGATCGATGCGTTAAAAACACACCGAGTCGAGCTCCACCGTGAAACCCCTCGAGTGAGTGCTACTGCAGCGGCAACATCACCTCCCGCTATCGTCGATGCAATCGTGGACTTCCGATTCCAATTACGACTCCGACTCAGGAGTTCCGCTTCCGATTCCGATTCCCACTAGCGGCGAACTATCAACGATTTGCGGTTTGCGAGTTTCAAAGTTCGGGCTTGCCGCTTACGCGCACAAAGAGGTGTCAGTCGCGCTGCGTTACCTCAGTAAACCTAATTTCAGTGGCGTAGGCCGGCATCGATAAAACGCCGCCCTCGGAATCCAACGGAGCCTCGCTATTCCTACCAGAACGCAGCATCGAGTCTGCTCCGTTCCACCGGCGCTCAAATCGCTGGGAGAGCCGCAGAGGCGCCGCCTCGCCACTCATATTCGTAATAAACATCAAACAACTTGACTCCCCGCAACGCTCAAATGCCAGCACGGCTTTGTTGTCAGAATCAAGGTCCAACTTGGGCACGAAATACGTGTCCCAAAACTCAAGCGGAAACTGCGAGGCCAAATTGAGCGCCGCTTTGTATTGTGCACGCAACCAAACTTCCTCTTCTGTAGAGGCACCGCCATCAAAACGGCCATCGTTCATGAAACGCTGATGGGTTTCCACGCCCCAGTAGTCGAAGATCGTGGTCCGCGATGCCTTGCCAAACCCTGCGTCTGCATCTGCCGCCTCACCGAGCTCCTGCGCAAAATAAATCATGACAGGGCCTTTACCCAACATGATGGTGGCCAACACCCCCGGCAAACCTGCACGCCCTGATCCCATGAACTGCTCGCTGGCAATCCTTTGCTCGTCGTGGTTCTCCAAGAAAAATAGCATTTGAGCATCAATATCAGCGTGTGAGTCAAACGCATCACGAATACGCGATGCGGCAGCCTCGCTCTTCATAACGGCCTTTACCGCATCGTATATCTCCATTTTGGAGTACAAAACGTCCATTTTGCCGCGCCCTAAATAGTCACGATACCGGTGCGGCTCGTAAATCTCCGCCAACAAAAGCGCATCGGGATAGCGCGCTTTGATGTGACTGTTCAAGTAGCTCCAAAACTCGACGGGGACCATTTGGGCCATATCATAACGAAAGCCATCAACCCCTTTATCCAGCCAAAATAGAGCAATATCCAGAAATTTCTGCCACGACGCGGGCACTGGCTTATCCGACCAAAATTCAACGGTTTCGCGGGGCGAGGCAGCAGCGTAGCGAGGCGGAAGATAAGTAAAGTCGTGCCGACCGTCGGGATCAACACCAAAATTAATTTTTACGGTCTCATACCAGTCACCAATGTGCGGCTTAGATGCCCGAGCACCGTTTCCAGTCCACTTAGCGGGATATTCATCGAACTTGCCGTCTAACTTTGGATGCGACGAACCCCCTAAGGGTTGGTAATTCGGATCGGTAGGCACCTCAAACGCAGCCCCCGGCACATAGTAAAAACTGTTGTCGCGTACATAGCTTAAAGTGGCATTATCGGTGGCGCCGAAGTCTTGTGTACCTACAGGCGCTCCCAGGCTGCGATAGTTGCGGGCGACGTGGTTGGGCACGATATCAATCATGACCTTGAGCCCCGCACGATGAGTGCGCTCAATCAAGTGCTGAAATTCGGCAACTCGCTGGGTGACGTCATCGGCCAAATCGGGGTTAACAGAGTAGTAATCTTTGATCGCGTAGGGTGATCCTGCGCGCCCCTTCACGACGTCAGGGTCATCTGACTCTAAGCCGAGTTCTGGAAAATCTCGAACAATCGCGTGGTGGAGCACACCGGTATACCAAACGTGCGTTGCCCCAAGATCACGAATAGACTCAAGCGCCGCATCGTTAATGTCGTTGAATTTACCTACGCCGTTTTGTTCAACCGTGCCCCAAGGCACATTGTTCGCGACCTTGTTTCCGAACAAACGGGTAAAAATTTGATAGATCACGGGGCGACTCTGACCTGCCCCATCGGTTTGCACCTCCTGGCTCGCGTCAGAGGCAAGAGCGACACTTTGTGCACCTAGGGCAAGCGTGACGACCAAAACGATCTTGTTAATACTGAACACGAATAAGGACCTCATCGTTCGCGGGAAGGGCTGTAGTGAGCTGCAACAGTTGTGTGCTTCGATCAAACTCCCACTCGCTAATGACTTGACCATCAACTTTTATTAACGCGGGCGCCTTATTCAAGCCATGAATCTTGAGATCAAAGGAACGAACCTCCGGTTTACTGGCGTAGTCTGATCCGTTATTTGACAATCTCAGCTCCAGCGAATCAGACATCGCGTCCGCGAAGAAATCGGTGATCTCGAATTGGCCTAGCGTAATACTATCCCGAGTTTTACCGTCATCGGTGAACCAGCTTGAATGACTTCTGGTTTGAGATGCCTCATGGAAATAGTGCAGTTCGATAGCCGACGAATCGTAGTCAGTCGTGTTTTGGGGAACCTGTTTAGCCAAGGGAATAAACGCGCCCGCACGGACAAATACCGGAATGGGGACCGCGGTTAAATCGACCTCTACGGAGCCAGACAGCGCGCCACGCTCAGGGTTCCAAAAATCAAACCAAGTCGATTCCTGAGGAAGACTCACAACAGCTTGTTCCAATTCGGGGCTGACAACGGGCTGCACAAGAAGGTCACGGCCCCAGTAATACTGATCTCGATTTGTAAACTGATCGGGCGCATTGGAATAAAAAGCGACCGGTCTTGCCAGCGGCAAGCCTAA
>JAUHWV010000169.1 GCA_030427335.1 Gammaproteobacteria bacterium
ATCCCAAGGGTAAATCGCCTTTCTGAGCTGATTAGCGGGCAAAAAAAAGCCGGCGCTTAGTTCGCCGGCAGGGGAGGATTCTATCCTCCGGGGGATGTGCAAACTCGGCGAACCGAGCCTGAAGGAGCAACATGTCAAAACCTCAACTGGCCCTGACATAACCTTTGACTCTTACTTTTAAGGAGAGTTCCTCTTACAGGCCAAATTTTTGTGAAAAATTTACATTCCTTTGCTTGAGCGCCAGATTGAGCTCGCTTCCTGTCCGGGCCCAGAACTAACTGACAGCTCTATTTCAACCACACTCGGATCATGAAAACGGGCGCACAACTGGTTTAGTAGGTAGTGGGATAACTCCTCTACCGTGACATTCACCACTGGCAAAATCAGGGTCTCGTCTGCGCGGTAATACTGATCTTTCCCGGCAAAGCCCACTTTAATAAATTCATCCTGCTGCTCAATTGATTGGTGCGGGCAGTCGGCGGCCAACAACATGTATTCATCTAACTCATCGCATAAGGTCTGCAAGGTATTTTTGTAGACGTTGTAGTCTGCGGAAAACCCCTGTGGTCCCATTTCAGCGACCATGCGTATGGACACGAAATAATTGTGACCATGCAATCGCTCTCGCTCAGTCGAAGAAAATACGGTGTAGTGTGCGGCGGAGAACTTGTGGCTCTGCTTGCCGATGCGCAGAGTAGTTAATCGTGACATGATAGTCCTAAAGAAGTGCGTTACTCTTAGCTCTACGCAGAAACAACCAGACCGGTTTATTGTCTGGCGCCAAAGTAACAGAGTCCTAAACAAATAAGGATACGCCGATGACCTCGGAAAAGCCAAACACGACACGAATCGCGATTATAACCGGGGCAAGCGCAGGAATCGGCGCCGCGGCGGCAGCGGAGTTTCTCGACTCGAACTATTCTGTCTATGCGCTGGCAAGACGCGCCTGCCCCATCTCAGGCGTTGTGTCATTGGCCTGTGATCTGAGTGACTCCGAATCGATCGAAGCGGCTCTCGACCAAATTCTTGAAAATATCCAAGAGCCCATCGAGATAGCGCTCATTCATAATGCGAGCCAGATGCAGAAGGACTCAACTGACGCCTGCGAGGATCAAGCGCTGAGAGACGTACTCGAAACCAACGTGGTCGCCATCAACCATCTAAATCGTCGTTTGATTCCCCACATGAGCTTGGGCTCGAGCATATTGTACGTGGGCTCAACCCTATCTGAGAAAGCGGTAGCAGGCTCTTTTTCTTACGTTGTGAGTAAACATGCACAACTCGGAATTATGCGTGCCACCTGCCAGGATTTGATGGGGCGCGGCATACACACGGCACTGATCTGCCCGGGATTCACTGATACGGAGATGCTGCGAACGCACATCAAGGGCGACGAAGCCGTGTTGCAGTCGATTGGCTCGATGAACGCGTTCAACCGTTTGGTTCGCCCCGAGGAAATAGCACGAGGGGTGGTTTTTTGCCATACCAATCCGGCAATCAACGGCTCCGTATTCCACCTCAACTTGGGGCAAAAAGAGAGTTAGTCATGACGAGCAAAGTGAGCACAGCGGTGATTATGGAGCGACGCGAACGCGTTTTCTTGGTACTTGCCGGCGTATTTTTATCAGCGATGACACTGCTCAATGTGATCGGCATAACGCGCTTCGTGCAACTGGGCCCTCTGGCGCTCGCCGTCGGTGTCTTGCCCTACCCACTCACTTTTCTGTGTACCGATCTCATTTGCGAGCTGTACGGACGCTCGCGAGCTAACTTTCTGGTGTCCTTGGGGCTTGGAATCAATGTTCTCATACTTATTGTGCTCTCCATCGGCGCGCAAGTACCCTCGATAGACAGTGCCAGTCTGCCCCCGTGGCAGGTATTACAACTCGCCGAATCGGTAGCATTGCCAAATGGGGACGTCGTTTCAGGTTCCGTTGAACTGTATTCACTGATTTACGCAACCACCTCGGGCGCCGTATTCGCTTCGATGTTGGCTTATATCGCCGCGCAATATTGCGACGTGCAGCTGTTTCACTTTTGGAAACGCTTGACCAAAGGCAAACATTTATGGCTTCGAAACAATCTGAGCACACTCGTAAGTCAGTGGGTGGACGCGACTATGGTCGTCTTGGTTACCTTCGGTGCTGCCTTTTTCCGTGACGAACTTTCATTTAAAGCACTCGTTGTACTGATTTTGAGCAATTACGGATTCAAAGCGCTGGTTGCCTTGCTAGACACGATCCCCCTCTACATTTTGGTATCTTATTTACGAGGGTATCTGCACCTCAAACCCTTAGAGCTGGCGATCCCGCTGGGCCAAGAAATAGAAGCTAGCCGGCTCAGCAAAGAATCTGCTGAGCGCTGAAAGCGGGATTTTGAGCCAGTACCTGTTTGAGCAGAGGAACAGACACCCGACGACGCTCAACCAAACTGGCCGAATCGAGCAGATCCAGTAGGCTCAACCAGAACACAAGCGATCGCGGTAAATGCGCATTGAGATAGGGGACAACTTCGCTGCTCACGTTCAAACCCCGTCTTTTTGCCCGCTCTAAAAAAATGACAGCGCGCTCTTCATCCGAATAAAGGGGCATTTCAAAGACGGACTGGGCCATCATGCGCGACTGAAAATCAGCCAATGCAAACTCCGTGTTCCGCGGGGCCGATTGCGCGCTGCAAATCCAGCGGCCGCCCATTGCCTGCTGGCGATTGTAAAGGTGAAACAAGGCCTCTGCCCAAGATCGTTCAGACACCAATATATCAATGTCATCGAACAGCAGACATGGATGGTGTTCTAGTCCATCTAAAATCCCACTGGGATCCGAAGATACAATCTCTGCGGCATCCAAATACAAGGCGTTGGCACCCTGCAGCTCAGCCATAGCGCAGAGAAGGTGGGTGCGACCCGAGCCAAGTGGACCCGCCAACCAAAGTGAATTCGCCCCATCAAGCTCTGCTTTGAGTACTTGATGCCCCTCAAAAAACACAAAGTTACTCAACCGACACTCGTCTCGGAGCTTTAGACTTAAGGCCAGCTGATTCAAGGTGATGTCTCCGACGGGACACGGTAGGTCAACTCCCCTTCCGAATCGCCACTCAGCGGATAACCTAGCAACTCGCTTATCCTACCACGCAACTGATCGACCGACGTAAGCGATTTCAGCTCCACAACAAGCGTACTCCCTCTCAATTCTAGAACGCGGACACGCTCAATCAGCACGCTGCTGTCCAACTGCTCGAGCACCCAGCGATAATCAGAAAAACTCCGCAAACCTTCAACGGTCAGTATCGGGTTTTTCTCAAGAGCGGGCGCTAACGCAAGGCGTGTGCGCGTATTCGATAGCACCTCTATGCGCAGGCGCTCGAGAGCCTGTGATACCGATTCGAAGACGCCCGAAACGCGCTCGTCGATACGTTCCTGATTCAATTCATATATATTCATGATCACACGTGAATCCGTGAGCGTCGCCCAACGTATGAGCCACTGAGGCTGACTCGAGTAGCGCATTGCTGCTCTCACGATACTGCTGCGATCAAGGCGCCACAGTGACTCGGGCGGCCCGCTAATGGCATCTTGCAGGTCATAGAGCGGCCAGTGGAGCGTAATGCCTAAAGTGGACAGACTCGAAGTGAGCGTATCGCTGAGAGCGGCATCGACCTCTCTATCGAAGAAACGAGCACCAACACGACCATCATCAATAACCCACCACAGCAAGGGGCCTTCCCGATTAGGCGGGACCAAACCCAATCCGTTTTCGAACAAGGCTTGGGTTAACGATTGCGCGTCAAACTCGAAAGAAACTTCGCGCCCTACTGCTTGCTCGGCAACACGCGCCTTAAAGACCGATCGAACAAGAAGCCGCGGGCGTTGCGCAAGAACGGGGGCAAGCTCATCGCGCCCCTCAATTAAGGTGAGCTGCGTAATGAGATTAACGAGAGCCTCGTCAGCAGCACGATCCAGCTCTCGGGCAGACTGCCCTTCAACGAAAGCACTGGCAGTGTATACATCATCGTCAACTGCCAAAGCCCAATTCGGGGCAAATAATGCAGTCGCAATGAAAAGCCAGATTAAGTTGCGCACGGGAACTCTCGTTGATCAAAACAACAGTTTACCAAGGTATCGTGAAAGTGTAACGACACCACGACAAGTTCATGCAATTAGCCTCGAAAGCACGTAGAATGCGCGTCTAGGAACATGAGGCCTCGGAATTAGCATGACAAACACAACTGGATTTACCTACAAAGATGCGGGTGTTGACATTGACGCCGGTGAAGCCCTAGTCGACAGGATAAAAGGCGTCGCGGCTCGCACGAAAAGACCCGAGGTTCTCAACGGACTGGGCGGTTTCGGCGCGCTATGCGCGATCCCTCCTGGGTACCATGAACCCGTATTAGTGAGTGGAACTGACGGCGTGGGCACCAAACTCAAACTGGCCATGCAACTGAACCAACACGACACCATTGGAATTGACTTGGTGGCGATGTGCGTTAACGATTTAATTGTGACGGGAGCAGAACCCCTCTTCTTTCTTGATTACTACGCAACCGGCGCACTCAACGTCGATATCGCCGCGCAAGTGGTCACAGGAATCGGAGAAGGGTGCTTGCAGGCTGGCTGTTCACTCGTCGGGGGCGAAACCGCAGAAATGCCTGGAATGTACGAGGGAGACGACTACGACCTCGCCGGTTTCTGTGTAGGGGTCGTGGAAAAATCAAAAATCATCAGCGGAGATCAAGCCGCCATTGGTGATCAGCTGATCGCGATTTCAAGCTCAGGCCCCCACTCCAACGGCTACTCGTTGATCCGGCATATCATTGATCAGAAAAACCTTGATGTTCATGAAGAGATCGAGGGCCAAACGGTG
>JAUHWV010000018.1 GCA_030427335.1 Gammaproteobacteria bacterium
CTGTTCGCCTAGCGCTATATCGTCGGTACCTGTATTGTAAAATGGCGCGCAGTCAACACTTAGGTCCACTATAAAGAGGCCCTCGCCCGATTTTGCCGGAAGCAGATGGCAGTATTCACGTTGTTCAAAAAAATGCCTATAGATAGCCGGTAAATCGGTCTGGCGTAGCTGGTTAGGTCGGCAAGAGCCCAACAAGCATACTTGGGTGAAGCGCGATTTAGTAGTGCAGGTGCCCTCGATTTCGTCGTTTACTTTAATGTCAGCGAGTTGCTGTCGATCACAGAGTAGATAGAGCTGGTTGAGTTCAAGCCAACCGCCCGTCTCGATCGGCTTGTAGAGCTGTAAAGTGATCAAGAACCGCCGTCCTACCATGCTGATTGCACGATGCAGACCTTCACAGGTTACCTTGGCCGGGCTGGAGCCTCGGAAGCGGCGTCTTTGCTGTATCGCTTGCACTGCGACCAAGGTATAGCCCGTTACCATCTGTTTCGCAAGGTTGTCGGCCAGTTCATACATTTCCCGGCTTTCGGCTGGTAATGACACCGGATGATTCAAAAATCGCGCTGACAAGCTATTCAGTGCTGTGTGTACGGGATGCCTCAGATTATCGAGGATAAGCAGGCGTTGCTCAGCTGGAAGCTCTATTCGATTGAGTTCCCATACCGCTTTCATGAGCAAGCGAGACATGAGTTTGGCGTTGGTCAATGGCAGATCTTCTGCCCACTTTGCCACGGCGGCCGGCGTCAGCTCGAACAAGGAGCACGAGGATAACTCGGCTTTGGGTATACGCAATTTTATGGGTGGGGATTCCGTCACAAACTGGCCTTGTTTGCAGTATTTTCATAAGCAATTTGCGAAACACTATATCATGAGATGTCAAATCAGCAATTAAGCAGCGTTTTAATTAGCTTATGGCCAATAGCGTTTTTGCATGCTCGCCCGGTCTTTCGCTCACGAGCTTGGGTAGCAGATATCCGGGGAGTCTCCCCTGTATTTGTTTAAAAATCTCTATTGCTTCAACGGGGTCCCGCTCAAAATGCATGGCTCCAAGCACGGGGTCAAAGGTATGCAGGTAGTAGGGTAGAATATTGGCCTCAAAGAGCGTCTGACTCAGTTCGACAAGGCTATTCGGGTTGTCGTTCACTCCTTTCAATAAGACCGCTTGATTGAGTACGGTGACGCCAGCATCACGCAAAAGACGTGCGGCTTCGCTTACCTGTGCGTCAATTTCGCGCGCATGATTCGCGTGAACCACTACCGTGGTTTTGAGTCGAGACTTGATGAGCTGTTGGCACAGTTCAGGCGTTACACGTTGCGGTATGACAATCGGGAGTCGGGTGTGGATGCGAAGCCGCCTTAGGTGCTTTATCGTGTCCAATTTATTAATAATGAGACCCAATTTGGAATCGTTCAGCATCAGTGGGTCACCACCGCTCAGTATGACTTCATCAATACGTGTATTCTGTGCAATATACTCGTGTATGGCCTCAAGGCGCGACACTGTCATCATACTGGCTTGATAGTCTGTGTGACGCCTGAAACAGTAGCGACAATTCACAGCGCAGGTTCCGGCGGTAATCAGTAGAACACGGTTTGCATATTTATGTATGAGCCCCGGAAGCGGGCTAAACTTCGCTTCCTCCAGCGGGTCTGCCCTGCCAAGGGTATCCGTCCATTCAGCTCTTGTAGCCAGCACTTGCCGAAGAAGTGGGTCATCCGGATTTCGTTTGTCCATGCGATCTACAAAGGGGCGTGGTACTAAGATCGGGAATGACTCTGGTGCGTCGCAGGCCTCACTGAAACTTGACTCATCTATATCGAGCGCGCTCAGCAGTTCCTGTCTGGTTCGGATTGCATCTTGCAGAATCTTCTGCCAACTTAAACTCTGCCATTGCGAAGAAGTGTGCGATATCATACGGCCTTTCAACCTATTCGAGATCGATTTATGGCTAACTATTCTACCAATGAATTTCGCCCGGGGCTCAAAGTAATGTTAGATGGTGAGCCCTGTAGCATTTTGGACAATGAATTCGTGAAACCGGGTAAAGGCCAAGCCTTCAACCGAGTAAAGCTCAGAAACTTGTCCAGCGGTCGCGTTTGGGAGCGTACGTTTAAGTCAGGCGAAAGCCTCGAGGGCGCTGACGTTATGGATTACACCATGGAGTATTTGTATACCGACGGCGAGTTCTATTATTTCATGGATCCCAATACCTTTGAGCAGCACCAAGCAGATAAAAAGGCTGTTGGTGATACCTATTTGTGGCTGAAAGAGCAAGATAGCTGCGAAGTTACGCTCTACAACGGCACACCTTTGTCAGTCACCCCCGCCAATTTCGTTGAGTTGGAAATTGTCGAAACCGACCCCGGTCTGAAAGGCGATACAGCGCAGGGTGGCAGCAAGCCAGCGCGTCTGACCACAGGGGCGGTTGTTAAAGTACCGCTATTCATCACTCAGGGTGAAGTAATCAAAGTCGACACTCGTTCCGGCGAATACGTAGCGCGCGCCTCAAAGTCATAAATCATGAGCCGCGTGCGACACTTGCTGACACGCGCGGCGAAATTTCGCTCGGATATACGGACCTTTATGTCCGAGCGCAGTATCCTTGAAGTCAGTCCATCTCTTGCAGATCGTTATGGGGTGACCGACCCTGCTCTGCAATCGATAGAGGCGACCATCAACGGTGAGCCTTGGTTCTTACAGACTTCGCCCGAATTTGCCCTCAAGCGTTTGCTCTCATTGGGTAGTGGTGATATCTACTCGCTCGCGAAAGCCTTTCGATCAGATGAAGTGGGGCGCTGGCATAGACCTGAATTCACTATGCTCGAGTGGTACCGCTGCGGCTTTGACCACCATGATTTAATGACGGAAGTTGAACAATTAGTTCGGTACTGTTGGTCTGATGCCCCCGCAATTGAGAGGCTATCGCATAGTGACCTTTTCGACGATATTCTCGGGTTTGATTCGCTCTGCGTTTCAGAGTCCTGCTTAGTTGAAGCGGCTCATGCTTTGGGTTACTCCGGACCCTGTGAGCGCGATAAAGGCTGGCTCCTGGACTTGCTTTGGGTGTTGGCAATTGAACCCGCGATTAAAGATAGGGCGTTTTTTGTCTACGATTTTCCGATTGAACAGGCCGCATTGGCGAGGGCGTCAGTCGTTTTCGGTGTTCCCCGTGCGCATCGCTTTGAACTGGTGATCAACGGTTTGGAGTTGGCTAACGGATTTTGGGAGCTCACCGATCCTGTCGAACAGGAGCGGCGGTTTAGGGAAGACAATACGAAACGCCGCGCAATGGGTCTGGGCGAGGTGCAAGCGGACCCGCGTTTGCTCGAGGCGCTAAAGCGCGGCTTGCCAGAGTGCGCAGGGGTTGCGCTGGGTGTTGATCGTTTACTCGCGCTTGCGTCTGGCCTCTCGAGTCTAAATGAATTAGACCCATTTGCTGATTAACGATCGGCTAGGTGTTTTTGGCCTAAGTTACGAGCTGCAAAGGCAATCGCCAAAACAGGGCAAAGCAGGTTAAAAAACGCGTATGGCGCATAGCTTAGTGTCGCTACCCCGAGTGTGGCTGACATGTAGGCCCCGCACGTGTTCCAAGGTATCAAGGCGGAGGTGAGAGTGCCTGAGTCTTCGAGGGTGCGCGATAGGTTGATTTCGTCTAGGCCCTGCTCGCGGTAGGCCTGTTTAAACATGCGGCCCGGTAGTGCAATAGCAATAAACTGATCGGCTGCCAAGATATTAGTCGACACACAGGTGGTCACCGTTGCGGCCACAAGCGACGTTACGCCGTGCACCCCACGCAAGGCGAGGCCGATTAACTGGTCCAAGATGCCGGTCTTTTCAAGAATCCCCCCGAAGCTCAGAGCACAAATGATCAGCCAAACGGTATTGAGCATGCTCGACATCCCGCCTTTACTTAGAAGCTTGTCTAAAAAGACGTTGCCCGTATCGGAGGCATAGCCGTTAAAAAGGACTTGCCATATGCCTTTCGCTAGGTCGGTTGCTTGATCACGACTTCCGCCCACGAGTGCCGCAGTGGCATCGGGCTGAAAAATCACTGCGAAGACAGCTCCAATAAGGGCACTGATGATGATCGAAGGGTAGGCTGGAATCCTTTTTGTGATGAGCGCAAGCATAATAGCGAGCGGGATGAGAAGATGTACCCCGATGCTGAACTGGGCGTCAATTGCGTTTTGAAGAGTCTCGATATCCTTTGGTTCACCGCCAGTCTGTGTGCCCAAAAAGAGGAATGCGATTACAGCGATGATAAAAGCTGGAATCGTGGTCCACAGCATGTGTCGAATATGGTCAAACAGATCAACTCCGGTAACAGCGGAAGCCAGATTCGTTGTATCGGACAGCGGTGAAAGCTTGTCGCCAAAATAAGCCCCCGAGATGATAGCGCCCGCTGTAATGCCGGGGGATAAATCAAAGCTTCCCGCGATACCCATTAGGCCAACCCCCAGGGTGCCCGCTACGGTCCATGAGCTCCCGATGGAAACCGCCACCATGGCGCATATGATGGTGCAGGTCGCATAAAAATAGCTTGGGCTCATAAGGGCGACGCCATAGTAAATCATGGCGGGCACGGTGCCCGCTAAGATCCACGTGCCGATGAGCATTCCGACAGCGAGCAAAATCATGATAGGTCCGAGGCCGACATGAATGCCTTCGGTTAGACCGGTGTGTAGCTCATCATAGGTTTTTCCGTGCCGCATTCCGACCAAGACGGCGAGTCCGCCAGCTAAAATCAAAGCGATTTGATTTGCCCCATATGAGGCATCAGAGCCGAACAGCGTCACGGATGCCGCTAGGCTGGTAATTAGAAAGATGATCGGTAACAATGCCCAGCGTAGCGGCAGTTGATGTGATTGATTGATCTGATCTTCTAATCTCACGTTAGCTCCAAAGCACAATCGGGTGTGAACGCAGGATGCCTCAAAACGGCTGAAGCGTACAGTAGTCAGTGAAAGGATTGTGTGTGACAGCGTCTCGTAAAGCGATATTGATGGGCCTAGTCGCCGTTGCGCTTTGGTCCACCGTCGCAACGGCATTCAAAATTGCCCTCTCATTCCTTTCGGTGGACATCCTGGTCGCGATTTCTTGTCTGGTCTCCACCGTCATATTGGTGGCTGCGGCTTGGTGGCGGGGTCACTTGGGTCTCGTTTATCACGAAATTCAAGCTAAGCCTCTGCTATATGCGGTTTTAGGTTTAACCAATCCGATTCTGTACTACTCGGTTTTGCTCAGGGCCTATGATTTACTCCCCGCGCAGCAGGCGCAGACAATCAACTACACTTGGGCGATTACGCTCTCTCTTTTAGCGATACCGGTACTGGGTCAGCGCCTAGGTCGGCGCGATTGGATAGCCGTTATTTTGGGTTACTTTGGTGTGGTTGTTATAGCTACTCAAGGCCGCTTTGAGTTTGGCGCGATCGCAAGCCTTTTGGGATTGCTGCTGGCGCTGGTCAGCACCTTGCTTTGGGCGGGCTTCTGGCTAGCGAATACACGTTTAAAAGCGGAAGGCTCTGTATCGCTTACAGCGATGTTTTTAATGGCCTCGCCGGTTGCGCTCGTACTTCTATGGTGGTGTTTTCCCACAGAGCTGTCACTCAAGGGCCTGCTCGCTGCGTCTTACGTTGGCGCCTTTGAGATGGGTATCACTTTTTTACTTTGGTCTGCCGCGCTCAAGCAAGCCGAAAATGTATCCCGCGTTGCTAATCTGATTTTTTTGGCGCCGGTTTTATCGCTGGTGTTGATTCAATGGGTGTTGGGCGAAGCGATTCACCCAGCGACCCTAATCGGATTTGCTTGCATCGTACCCGCCGTGATCTTTCAGCAGCGGTCGACTTAAGCGTCTCTATTGCTTGATGCGATAGCCCGGTTTGGCAAAAGTCACCTGCACTGTACCGATCGCTCGTTCTCTAAAGCCGCCTTCGCAGTAGCATAAATAGTATTCCCACAAGCGTTTGAACTCGTCGTCGAATCCCATTTCGCGAATCTTCTCGAAATTCGCCATGAAGGCGTCTCGCCAGTCTGAGAGTGTTCTCGCATAGTCCAAAGTGATATCCCGTAAATGCACCAGTTCCATGTCTGTCGCGCGCGCGACATGACGTGAGATTTGATCAATCGAAGGTAGGCATCCGCCGGGGAATATGTAGCGTTTGATAAAATCCACCGAGCGTTTGTAGCTATGGAATCGATTGTCTGGAATTGTGATAGCTTGAATTACCGCCTTTCCATGCGGCTTAAGCAGGGAGCTCACTTTGGCAAAGTAGTTCGCAAAAAAGTGATGTCCAACCGCTTCGATCATCTCAATGGAGACCAGTTTATCGTAGGTCCCGGTTAAGTCTCTGTAGTCTTCACAGAGCACTGTGACCCGCTCTTCTAAGCCAGCTGCTTTAACGCGTTCGCGCGTTAATCGGTATTGTTCCTTGGATATGGTGGTGGTCGTGACTCTGCAGCCGTACTTCGACGCGGCAAATACCGCCATACCGCCCCATCCCGAGCCAATTTCTATCAGGTGGTCTTGCGGGCTGAGTTCGAGTTGTTCACAGATAATACTTAATTTGTACTCAGAGGCCTCGGCCAAAGTAGCCGCATTTGAGGGGTACACCGCTGAGGAGTACATCATAGAGGGATCGAGGAATAGTCTAAAAAATTCGTTGCCTAGATCGTAATGGGCCGAAATGTTGCGTCGAGAGCCCGTTTGCGTGTTGCGATTGAAGTAATGGTGCAGTCGTAGCGCACCGGACAAAAGTAGCGATTTTTTTTGCTGAAGGCCTTCTAAAACCGCCATGTTGGCGCTAAAAAAGCGCATGACTTCGGTCAGGTTGGGCGATGACCAATACTGTCGAATGTAGGTTTCCCCCGCTGCGATTGAGCCTCCAACCAGCAAGTCTTGATAAAGCTGGCGATCGTGCACCTTGATGTAGGCGCGGATGTCTGTGTCGCTGGTGGCTTGTCCGAAGGTCAGGTGATCATCCCCATCGATAATTTCAAGGTGCCCGTGACTCGCCCGTTCCAGTACTTTTATGAACAGCTGCTTCGCTAATCCGATCCTGGGTTTTGCCACGCTCAGTTTGGGCAGTCGTATGCTGCCGACGGTTTGAATGCTCATATTATTTGTTCTGCTTTGGGGTGTGGATGTATGGGCGTTTTCTTGAACCACAGTCGTAAGGCTTGCCAATAGATTCCGCAAGCCACTTTTGCAGTCATAAGTGGATATTTAATAAGCGCGCTGACCGCTGCGGTCTTGGTGAGGGGTTGGGCTCTAAGCGACAGGCTGGCGTTGAATATCGTCTTTGTGCCCCGGCCGACGTCGAGTCGTATTTGAAGTGTTTCGTCTGGCGTGTTGCAGCTCCAGTGGTAGTCGAGATCCATCGGATTAAAGGGCGAAACGTGCATTTGCTTAGAAAAGATGTGCTCAACCCGACCTTCATGTGCGGGAAGTACATAGGTGACGCGCTCGTCCCAAGGGGTGTTTGTAACCTCTAAAACGACGGCTGCTAGACGGTCATTGTGGAAGCAAAAATAGCAGGTTATGGGGTTAATTACATAGCCAAAATACCGAAGGTTTGCCAGTAGAAACACGGATCCTTGCGGTCGAAATCCAAGTTCTTGTTCTACTAAGTTCCGCGCCGCATCTTCCAGGCTTTCTTCTGAGCTCGGCAAGAAATCGCTGCGCTTGAATCGAGCCAAGGATGCGGGCGAGGTGCCCCACAAGGGGAGCCCGCGAAGAGTTTGTTTTAATTCACCCAAGTTGAGGTAGGGTAAAAAGACTTGGTAGGAAAAAGTGTGCTGCTTTGGTTCATTGCGCCTGTGATAGAGAACCCCTTGGTAGAGTCGGTTTTTCATGCGGCTGCCTGCTGTTTTTGAGGTAGCGCCTCGACGATGCGCAGCGCACTTGTTACGCCATCCTCATGGAAACCGTTGTGCCAATAGGCGCCACAATACCACGTGTTGTTGATGCCGTTAATTTCATGCCAACGGGCCTGCGCCGCCATACCTTCAAGCGAGAATACGGGGTGGTCGTAACAGAATTTCCCTAGAATTCTGTTTGGGTTTATCGCCTCTGAGTGATTGAGCGTAACGCAGAAAGTTTCGGGTGCGCTTATGCCCTGCAAAATATTCATGTTGTAGGTCACGACCGCTCGATCTCTTCTGTGCGTTAAGGCATAGTTCCAGCTCGACCATGTCTTTTTGTTGCGGGGCAAGAGGCGGTCATCCGTGTGGAGCACAACCTCATTGCTTTGATAGGGGATGGCGCCGAGTATCTCGCGCTCGCTGGCGGTGGGGTCTTCCAACATCGCCAAAGCTTGATCTGAATGCGTCGCAATAACGACCTGGTCGAATTCGTGCGATCGGCCCTGCGCCATAAATTGAACGCCGGCTGGTGTTCGCTTCATATTGCTTACGGTTGCATTTTTGAAAATGCGATCGGAGAAGCGCGCGGTCAGTGGCGCTAGATACTCTCTTGATCCACCATCGATAACACGCCACTGCGGCCGGTTTTTGATGTTGAGTAGGCCGTGGTTTTTAAAGAAGCGCATGAAGAATTGAGCTGGGAAGCCTTCTATGCTCTCCCATGAGGCAGACCAAATTGCTGACGCCATAGGGATCAGGTAGCAATATTTAAAACTTTCGGAAAAATTTTTGCGCTGCAAATAATCGCCCAAGGTCTCGCTTGGCCCGAGCCCGCCTGCCTCGAGATCGTTTTGCGCGTCTTTGTTAAATTTGACGATGTCATAGACCATCTTAAGAAAGCGGGGCGATAGTGCATTCCGTCGCTGCGCGAACAGCGTATCGAGTGAAGCCCCTGAATACTCTAATCCCGTGTGAGCATCCTTGACACTAAATCCCATCGATGTCGGTTTGCTGCTCACTCCGATTTCGCGCAGCAGTTCGATGAAATTAGGGTAGGTCCAGTCGTTATACACAATGAAGCCAGTGTCCACGGCGTAGCGTCTCGGCCCGAGCTGAACGTCCACCGTAGCAGTGTGACCGCCTATGCGTTCGCCTGCCTCAAACACGCTGACATCGTGCTCTTTGCTCAGGTAGTAAGCACTCGTTAGGCCCGATATCCCAGAACCAATGACCGCTATCCGCACAGTTCAACCTCTATGGTGATGATTGATTTTCATTCTTACAGAACAACTTACGTCTAATTTTTAAGATCAGATCAACTAAAACAGTGATCCAAGTAAGGTTATCTGCGTATACTAGATTGACATGTACCGAGGCAAGGATATGTCCGTGGTTACTAAAAAACCGGGAGATGACACCGTCAGCGCCGAAATTGGAAGACGCACTGACGAGTGGAGTCAGTGTTTACGAGCGATAGCGAAGCATCGCGACCGGGGTGCTTTTGCTCGGTTTTTTAAACAGTTTGCTCCCTTGATTAAAGCATTTGCGCTGTCGGGATCGACTCTGTCCGCTAACCACGCCGATGAGCTCGTGCAGGAGGTGATGCTCAAAGTCTGGCAGAAAGCCGACGGCTTCAATCCAGACAAGGCGTCGGCGAGCACGTGGGTTTACACGATTGCGCGTAACTGTCGGACCGATTTGTATCGACGTTTGCAAAAATTCGATACGCCTTTGTCGGCTGAAGATGTTTCGCTCGACCAAGAAGGAGAGGAGCCCGCGGCGATGCTGCATCAGCGCAGGACTCGCGAGCGCGTTCGTCAAATGATGGGATCATTGCCCGCGGATCAAGCACACATTCTTGCCAAGGTATACATGGAGGGGAAGTCGCATTCAGAGGTAGCGAGTGAGCTGGATTTACCCCTGGGAACCGTAAAGTCACGAGTACGGTTGGCGATACAGAAACTTCAGATACACATGGAAGAGCTATAAAGATGGTTAAGTTTCACCCCGACATGCATATGCTTACCGAATTTACTGCGGGCACCCTGCCCTTGGCGCAATCGGCATGCGTTTCAATTCACCTCACGTTTTGCTCCAAATGCAGAGAGCTGTCTGAAGCGCAGACGGCAGTCGCGGCTACGCTGTTTGAGGAGCTAGAGCCCGCGCCCGTGAGTGATTCCCAGCTTGATATCGTGATGTCTCGCTTGGATGAGACGGCACCGCTGGCGTACCCGAGAGAGAACCGAAGCCAAACGTGCTCGACGCCGGCTATTCTGCAGCGTCTAATGGCGGGTGATTACAGCGATCTGTCTTGGAAAAAAATCACCTCAAATCTCCGTATCTCTTATTTGTCTACGGGCGATCCTTACTACGAATTTGCGCTTTACCATATCAAGGCCGGTGGCGTGATTCCTGAGCACAATCATCGTGGCTCAGAGATGACGCTCGTTCTTGAAGGCGGATTCAGCGACTCCAATGGGACTTATCTGGCCGGTGACTTTCTGTTCCGAGAGGCCGGTGATGTGCATGCACCTACCGCTCTTGCGGATGAAGATTGCATCTGTCTCGCAGTACTGGATGCACCCTTGAGTTTCACTCGTCTCAAGCACAAATGGATGAACCCCTTCCTTCAGCTGAGAGCATCCTAGAGCTCCGCTAATCCCTCTTGTGTGACAAATATTGCGACACTGAGGCGGCCTTTGGGTCGCTTATTCGGTGATACGTCCGATTTTTCTGTGTTACAGTGAGTCAAGCGTACTGAATAGGTACTCTGTAGGGCTGTGCGCTAAAAAAGCGTAACGAGCTATAACGAAAAACCATAACTAGGGACTAAAGCAATGCGTATATCCGTTCCACGGGAAACCTATCCCGGAGAAAACCGTGTGCCTGTCACTCCCGAAACAGCGAAAAAGCTGATTCGCTTGGGCGCCGACCTCATGGTCGAAGCTGGCCTAGGTGAGGGGACCGGTTTTAGCGATCAAGAATACCAAGATGCGGGTGCCACCATAAGCTCAGACCGAGAGGCGTTGTTTACGCAAGCGGACATGTTGTTGCGTTTACGTAAGCCAAGCCAAGACGAAATTGCGCTTATGAAAGAAGGCTGTGTGCATGTGAGCTACTTGGATCCATTCAATGAAAGAAGCTTGATAGAGGCGCTACAAACCAAGGGCGTTACCTCGATCAGTATGGAGATGATTCCCCGTACGACTCGCTCTCAAAAGATGGACGCGCTGTCGTCGCAGGCTAACCTTGCGGGCTATATGACGGTGATGTTGGGTGCGACCCATTTGCCTCGTATATTACCTATGATGATGACGCCCGCCGGTACCTTGAAGCCGGCGAAGGTGTTTGTCATTGGGGCAGGCGTCGCAGGTCTGCAGGCGATAGCTACGGCTAAACGTTTGGGCGCTCGCGTTACCGCATTTGATACTCGCTCTGTGGTAGCTGAGCAGGTTCAATCGCTGGGCGCTACTTTCCTCGAAATCGATTTAGGTGAGACTGGACAAACCAAAGACGGTTACGCAAAAGCGCTGACTGAGGAGCAAATCGCGAAGCAGCGCGAAGCCCAAAAAGCGGTTATTGCCGAATCGGATATTGTGATTACAACAGCCCAGGTGTTTGGCCGTAAGCCACCTGTACTTGTGACGCAGGACATGTTGGAAGGCATGGCAGCAGGCTCCGTTGTGGTCGATATGGCGGCAGAGACGGGCGGCAACGTTGAAGGCTCTGTCCCCAATGAAGTGGTCACCGTAAATGGCGTCACGATCGTAGGTCTCGGGAACTTGCCGAATTATGTCGCTAAAGACGCTAGTCAAATGTATGCGGCGAATTTGTACAATCTTGTCGAGGATGCCTGGGATAAAGAAGCGAATCGATTCGTCATTGATTTCGAGCACGATATTTTGCCCGGTTGCATCATCACCCACGGCGGTGAAGTGACTAACACAACCATCAAACAGTTTTACGAAGGGGGGCAGTGATATGACCATTGTCTTTTTGACCTTTATTTTGATGCTCTCGGTCTTTTTGGGCTTTGAGTTGATTAACAAAGTGCCAGCGACTTTGCATACGCCGCTGATGTCTGGCGCCAACGCCATCTCAGGTATCACTGTTGTAGGTGCGATTGCACTGGCTGGAACGGGTGATCACGATTTGGCGCAGTGGCTGGGTGCGGGGGCAGTTGCTCTTGCCTCGATTAACGTGGTGGGCGGCTACTTGGTAACGGACCGCATGCTCGCGATGTTTAAAAAGAAAGCGGGGGGGAAGTAAATGGATCTTTCACTTAATGGATTGATTATCGAGCTTGCCTTCGTCGTTTCCGCCGGACTCTTTATCTTCGGTCTCAAATTGCTCGGCTCTGCCGCGACAGCGCGGAAGGGCAACACCATGTCCTCGGTGGGTATGTTGATTGCGATTGTGGCGGCCCTGATCGACCAAGGTATTGTTGAGTATCAGTGGATTATTGCAGGTGTGCTGGTAGGGGGCCTTATCGGCGCTGCGGCGGCGCGTATGGTTCAGATGACCTCTATGCCCGAGATGGTTGCTCTGTTTAACGGCTTTGGGGGACTCGCTTCACTTTTGGTTGGCTGGGCTGCTCTAAACGCAGACGCAGGGACCTTTACTGTTGTAACCATTGTGCTGTCCGTTCTCATTGGTGGCGTGACTTTTACTGGATCGCTCATCGCGTACGGCAAACTGAGCGAAACCATTGGCAGTGGCGCTATCCTGTTCCGTGGTCAGCAGATTGTGAATTCATTGCTGGTGCTCGGGATCATTGGATCTGCGGTGATGCTCGCTCAGGAGCCAGCGAATTTGCAGTGGCTATATATCGTAATTGGCCTGTCCTTGCTCTTCGGTGTTATGGCAGTGATTCCAATCGGTGGCGCGGACATGCCCGTCGTGATCTCTTTGCTTAATTCCTACTCCGGTTTGGCTGCTTGTGCTGCCGGCTTTGCGATTAACAACAATATTTTGATTGTAGCGGGTTCTTTGGTGGGCGCATCGGGCATTATCTTGACCCAGATTATGTGTAAGTCAATGAACCGCTCATTGAGTCACGTGTTGTTCAGCGGCTTTGGCTCGGGCACGACTCAAGCGACCGTCGTCGAGGGTGAAATTAAGCCGATCAGCGTTGAGGACGCCTATTATGTGCTTGAGGCGGCGACTAATGTGGCGATCATTCCCGGTTACGGTATGGCTGTGGCTCAGGCCCAGCACGTGGTGAAAGAGCTGTGTGAGCTATTAGAAGCAAACGGCGCTGAGGTGAATTTTGGTATCCACCCGGTTGCAGGCCGAATGCCCGGTCACATGAACGTGCTTCTTGCAGAAGCGGATGTACCTTACGATCAGTTGCTTGAGATGGATGAAATCAACCCTCGGATGGAAACGGTGGATGTCGCGATTGTGATCGGCGCTAACGACGTGGTTAACCCGGCTGCGCGCGAGGTTGAATCATCGCCCATCTACGGTATGCCTGTGATCAATGTGGATTCCGCAAAAACCGTGTTCGTTCTCAAGCGTTCCATGGCGTCGGGTTTTGCTGGGATTGAGAATCCGCTCTTCTATAAAGAGAATACGCGAATGCTGTTCGGTGATGCTAAAGAGTCACTCGGTGGTTTGGTGCGCGAGTTCAGCTAAAGCCTTGTCTTCGCGGGCCAAGGCCCGCTCGTTAAACTGCAAGTCGGCCAATCGTTTGTACAAAGGGCAGGCTTGCAGTAACTCCTGATGGTTCCCTTCTCCTATGATTTGCCCTTGATCGATCACAATAATGCGGTCAACGTGCAGTATTGTGGATAAGCGGTGCGCGATAATGAGTGTCGTACGCTCTTGCATGATCTCGGACAGTGCGAGTTGTATGTGGTATTCTGACTCGGTGTCGAGGGCGCTGGTCGCTTCGTCCAGCAGCAAGACTCTTGGGTTCTTTAGTATCGCTCTCGCTATTGCGATACGCTGCTTTTGACCGCCAGACAAGCGGACTCCCTGTTCACCTAAATAGGAATTGTAGGCTTCAGGTAATTGCGTAATGAACTCGTGGGCATGAGCTGCCTTCGCTGCTGCAATCACTTCTTCTTTACTGCAGCCTTGCTTGCCGTAGGCGATGTTTTCATACACCGATGTGCTGAACAGAACGGGCTGTTGAGGAACCAAGGCGAATTGGGATCGGAGTTCATTCAGACTACAAGCCTTGATATCGGTATTGCCGAATCGTATGGAACCCGTTTGCGGGTCATAGAAACGTTGAATCAATTCAAAGACGGTGGATTTTCCAGCTCCTGAAGGGCCGACAAGTGCGACAGATTCGCCGGCATTGATGGTGACAGTAAATTTGCGTAGAGCCGGACTTTGAGGCCTAGAGGGATATGCGAAAGTCGTATTTACAAACGAGATCGACGCGTCGGTATTGCCCAGCGAGACACTCTGATCAGCTTCTATAAGCCCAGTGGGTGTCTGCATGAGTTCGATTAAACGGTCCGCAGCCCCTGCCGCCCGTTGGACCTCTCCCCAAACCTCTGAGACCGTGGCGAAACCGGATCCTAGCATTACCGCATAAAAAATAAAGGCGCCCAGTTCCCCACCAGTCATTGCACCCTGCAGCAAGTCTTGCCCACCTGAGTAAAGCATGCCGATCATGCTTGCAAAAACAACGAAAATTGCGATACCAATAAGTAACGCCCGCTGCTGAATTCGCTTTCGAGCCACTCCGAACGCTTTCTCAACTTCGTTGGAGAACATCATTTGCTCGTGCGTTTGTCGATTAAACGACTGTACCGTTTTTAGCTGGTGGATCACTTCTCCGGCGTAGGAGCCTACCTGGGCCATGGAGTCTTGACTGGCAGTGGACAGTGAACGGATCTTTCTTCCAAAAAATAGAATGGGTATCAGTACGCTCGGCACACCTACCACAATGAACAGGCTTAATTTCCAATTGGTCACAAACATCATCACAATGGCCCCGCTCAGGGTGAGCATGCTTCTCAGCGCCATGCTGAGCGAGGATCCAATAATGGTTTGAAGTAAAGTCGTATCGGTTGTGAGTCGAGACATAATCTCGCCAGGTCGATTTTCTTCAAAGAAACTCGGGTGAAGTTGTACCAGATTGTCGAAGACGGACTTGCGTAAATCCGCCGAAATTCGCTCCCCGAGCCAAGATACAAAGTAAAATCGGGTGAATGTGCCAAGAGCAATCGCAGAACTGATTAACAGCAAGGTGATCATGGCTTCACGCAAACCCGAAGCGGAGGCTGACCCAAAGCCTAAGTCGATGAGCGTTTGAACGCCATACCCTAAACCCAAGGTCGCTCCCGCCGTGAAACAAAGCGCAAGGGCCGCTATTGTTGCTCTCAGTTTATACGGTTTTAGGAGCGCCAGAATGGGCAGCAGCACGTTCAGCCCCCGCCCTCTGGACTTCTCAGACATGGTCTTCGGCGCCCTGATTCGAATCTTTACTGGTGACGAACTGACTGAAGAAAACACCCAGTTCAAATAACAGCCACATTGGAATCGCTAACAGGGATTGGGAAATCACATCGGGTGGCGTCAACAGCATGCCAAATATGAAGCAACCAACGATGATGTAGGGCCGCTTTTGTTTGAGGCGTTCCACGGTGGTAATGCCCGCCCAAATGAGTAGCACGGCCACGATTGGAATCTCGAATGCGAGACCAAATGCAAAGAAGAGTTTCAACACAAAATCGAGGTAGCGATTGATGTCGGTCATGATGGCGACATCGGTTGGGCCAACACTGGTGAAGAAAGCAAACACCAGCGGGAAGACCACGAAATAGGCAAAAGCAGCGCCGGCATAAAATAACACAACGCTCGATGCTAAGAGCGGGATTGCGAGCCGCTTTTCATGACGATACATGCCGGGCGCAATGAAGCTCCATACCTGGAACAAGACATAGGGGATTGCAACGAAGAGCGCGGCGAATAAGGTCAGCTTAAATGGCGTTAAAAAGGGAGACGCGACCTCGGTTGCGATCATCGATGAGCCAGCCGGTAACAGCGCACGTAGCGGTTCTGACACAAAGGTGTAGATTTCGTTCGCAAATGGGAACAAGCACAGGAAAACGACCAAGATACTCAGCAAGGCTTTTAGTAGGCGGTCTCTTAGCTCAGTAAGGTGGGCAACCAAAGGTTGAGGCTGGTCGTCTGTTTCTACTGCCACTATGATTGCTCTGTTGCCGTTGTTGCCGTTGTTGCCGTTGTTGCCGTTGTTGCCGTTGTTGCCGTTGTTGCCGTTGTTGCCGTTGCGCGAGGTGCTGGTTTGGTGCCCTCTTCGTTTGTATCGGCACCCTCTGAATACGATTCCTCCGCTGCCGACTGTATGAGCTTCGCGTCTTTTTCGAGATCCACTTGGGCCTTCTTCAGGTTCTCCATGACTTCATTGTTATGAAGTTCTAGTTCGACTTCGCGCTTAATCTCGTTATAGCTCCGCTTGATTTTTCCTAGCCATACGCTGCCAGTGCGAATAGCGCCCGGCAACCGTTCGGGCCCGATAACGATGAGTGCCACGACGGCAATAAGAAGAAGTTCCGAAAAACCCATATCAAACATCGGGGTCTATTTTGTGTCGGTTTTGTCGGCTTCGTTCAACGGTTCCGCCTGCTCTTTCGTTTGAGTCGAATCCTCTTCCCCGTTCATACCTTTTTTGAAGCCCCGTAAGGCTGCACCTAAATCAGGACCCAGATTGCGCAACCGCTTTGTGCCGAACAGCATAATTACGATCGCCAAAATGATGAGTAATTGCCAAACACTGATTCCGCCGATTCCCATGATTACTCCTTTTATTTCTGCTCGCGAGACGCTTTCTCGACTAAGCCGGATAAGCCTTGTCTTTGCGCCAAAACCGATAAAACATCTTCGGATGAAAGATCAAAATGTGCAAGGCATATCATGCAATGGAACCACAGATCTGCCACTTCATTAACTAAGTCCTGCCGGCCATTTTCGTCCTCAGCGTCTTTCGCAGCGATCACGACTTCAGTCGACTCTTCGCCGATTTTCTCGAGTATTTTATTCAGCCCCTTTGTGTATAGGCTGGCCACATAGGATTCGTCTGCCGGTGCCGATTTGCGCTGAATCAGGATTCGGTCAAGTTCGCTTAATAGGTCTGACATGAGGCTTACTCTTGGGCTGGCTTTTTGCTGTAGAGTGTTTCTGGATCAACAAGTACGTCGTCCGCATCATACCATCCTTGTTCGTTGAGCGCGCGATAGAAACAATTGGCCCGCCCTGTGTGGCAGGCCACTCCGCCGACTTGCTCCACACTTAGCAACAAGGTGTCACCGTCGCAATCAAGTCGGATGTCCAATAATTTCTGAATGTTGCCCGAACTTTCGCCTTTGCGCCAAAGGCTCTGTCGTGAGCGTGAATAGTAGACCGCCCTCTTTTCATTAAGAGTTGCCTCTACCGCTTCTCTATTCATCCAGGCCATCATCAAAACCTGCTTGTTTGAGTGGTCTTGCGCGATTACGGGGACCAAGCCCTTATCATCAAATTTGATCGTGTCCAAAATAGAAGCGTGCATATTAAAACCGTTTCGATGCCGTTATAAAAACAAATAGCGTAGCGACCACGACTCCGGCGACCGGACTGTAGTTTAGTCCTATGTACATTGCCGTAGCGCCAATGCCGAATGCCGGAATTAAAGGCCTTATAAGCCGGTTCTTGGTAGCAGGTGCACCGGTCGACTCATTCATATCTGCAGGCATAATCCGAGCGCGTTCAACTAGATTGGCGCTGATTCTGGGCAGATTCTCTAGGATGGTGGGCGCTTCTGCCTGCATGCGTTTGAGGGTATTCGGAAGCGAATATCGCTCACGCATCCAGCGCTCCAGAAAAGGTTGCGCTGTGTCCCAAAGGTTAAGCTGCGGATAGAGCTCGCGCCCCAGTCCTTCGATATTTAATAGCGTTTTTTGCAGCAGCACCAAAGACGGCTGTATGGGCATGTCGAACCGACTCGCTGTTTGAAATAGATTGAGTAAGAGCTGTCCAAACGACAGTTCTGCTATGGGTTTATCAAAGACGGGCTCGCAAACCGTTCGAATGGCGTTTTCAAATTCAATTGCGTTGGTGGTTCGCGGCACCCATCCGCACTCAAGATGCAATTGTGCAACGCGTCGATAGTCTCGCTGGAATATGCTTAGCAGGTTGCGGGCTAGATAGTAGAGATCGTCGTCGGATAGGCTCCCAATAATGGCGCAATCCAAGGCGATATAACCGGGTTTATCCGGGTTGCTGGTGTCCACAAAGATATTGCCCGGATGCATATCGGCGTGGAAAAAGCTGTCTCGTAAGACTTGGGTGAAGAAGATCTCGACACCTCGCTCAGCTAGGCACTGAAAGTTAACACCCTGAGCCTCTAACTTGGCTCGATCGTTCACTGGGGTGCCGCTGACTTCCTCCATGGTATAGACCTGAGATCGCGTGAACTCCCAGTAGACCTTCGGCACATACAGTTGATCGCTGTTCTCAAAGTTGCGCCGAAGTTGGCTTGCGTTAGCGGCCTCCCTCGCGAGATCGAGTTCATCGAGAACGGTTTGCCGGTAATCCGCCACCACCTCGTCTGCTTTGAGCCGATGCCCCTGTGGATGCAGGCGCACGAGCCAGCGGGCAATGAATGCCATCCACGCAGTATCTTGCTCGATTTGAGGTCGGATGTCGGGTCTTATGACCTTGACGACCACGGCCTCACCCGATTTCAGTTTGGCGCGATGCACTTGCGCGACGGATGCGCTGGCGAGAGGTCGATCTTCGAACTCATCAAATAGTTCGTCTATTGACTGCCCGAGCGACTTTTCAATCGTTCGGCGTGCGATCAGTGTATCGAAAGGAGGAACTTGATCTTGTAGCTTGGCTAATTCGTCCGCGACGTCTTGTGGTAGCAAATCGCGCCGGGTTGATAGCGCTTGCCCGAATTTGATGAATACCGGCCCTAAAGATTCGAAAGCGAGGCGCAGTCTTTGGGCTCGAGATGTTTCATGCGACTTGGAAGAAAAGCCGACACTCAGCGCCATTCTTGCAATCAAGGGCAAATTGTTCCGTGGGATAAATTCAACGAGCCCATATTTATTGGCGATCCGCCGGATGTGAAACAAACGAGACATGGCTTGCTTCATGAGCTAGAGCGCTCCCTCTTGAGTCGCTTTAATCGCGCTTCACAACGGTCAAGTCGCTGCTGTAGATGCCGTAAATCTCGGTAAAAATCTTCGAGCTCCAGGGGGGGGGGAGTGAGCCGGGCCTCTTCTACAATGTATTCGCTCAGCTGTCGCTCAAGGGCGAGCCGGCTGTGTTGACCCCAGCGAAAGAAAGCCCGCAGGCCTTTGCCAATTTGGTGTCCGATGACATCGCCCGCAACCGCTGAAATCGGTGCCTCCCAGTCAAGATCGAGCTCGGCGACCAGGGTTTGCACTTGTTGAAGGAGTCTCGTATCGCCGCGTATTTTGAGGTCGCCGTTAATCAAGGCAATAGCGGGATCCTCGGCGGTCGCGACCTGAAGAAAATCGCTGAGCTTTCCTTCAATTGAAGCAGACGCTTTGTCCTCGTAAACGCTCCTCAATTGGGGCCGTTCCGCGAGTAGCAGCGTAGTTTCAAGCACGGGTTGTACGACTCGGATGTGAATGCTATTTCCCGAGAGTTTGTTGAGTTCAGCACGTGTTTGTGGCGCGTATTGCAAGGCCTGTACAAGAGCGGTTTCGATCGCGCCTAAAATTGCGACTTGAAGCGCAGGATCGATCTGATTTTCGCTCGGTGCTACCACGGCTTTAAACCGCGGTGAAGGGCGACTATACCGCCAGTCATATTAAAGAACTCGCTCTGCTCAAAGCCGGCATCGAGCATCATTTCTTTCAGTGTTTCTTGGTCTGGATGTACGCGAATTGATTCCGCTAGGTATTGGTAGCTGTCGGCGTCCCCCGCGAAGAGCTGTCCCAGTTTTGGCAGTACGTTGAACGAATACGCATCGTAGGCTTTGCTCAAGAGATCGTTGGTCGGCTTTGAAAACTCGAGCACTAGGAGTCGCCCACCCGGTTTGAGCACGCGCAGCATCGAGCGTAGAGCCAAGTCTTTGTCGGTGACGTTGCGCAAGCCAAAGGCAATGGTTACGCAGTCGAAGCTGTTGTCTTCAAAGGGAAGATATTGAGCATCGGCTTGTGCAAAACTGAGCGCTTGTGTTTTGCCTTGATCGAGCAGCTTGTCACGGCCGACCTGAAGCATAGACTCATTGATATCAGCCAGCACCACCCGCCCTTCGGGGCCAACGATATCGGAAAACTTAGAGGCTAGGTCGCCCGTGCCTCCGGCGATATCAAGAACGGAATGCCCTGATCGCACACCGCTTAATTCGATCGTGAAGCGCTTCCACAGGCGGTGGATACCACCTGACATCAGGTCATTCATAAGATCGTAGCGGCTTGCTACCGAATGAAAAACGCCCGCGACTAGGCCGGCTTTTTCGTTAACGTCGACTTCTCTGTAGCCAAAGTGCGTCTTTTGTTGGTCTGACATGCGATGTCTCACAATCGTTAAAGCGCCATAGTTTAGCGCGTTGCGTCGACTTGTGCAGTGTTCTCGATCAAAGGCCGAGTTTAATGACCTGCACTTGTGGGTCTCGCGACGCGCCAGCGGCATCCAAAGCGTCTAAATAGCGAGCCCAAAGGGCGTCGTGGTTCGCACCCAATTCGTGCAGATAGGACCAAGAGTAAAGACCGGAGTCGTGTCCATCGTCGAAGTCGATTTGCATAGCGTAATGCCCTACGGGGTTGATTGCCTTGATGCCGACATCCTGTTTACCAACTTGCAGTATTTCTTGCCCAGGCCCATGCCCTTTTACCTCAGCTGAAGGCGAGTGTACGCGGAGGAATTCGAAAGTCAGACTAAATAGGTCGCCGTTATCAAAAGTAAAGTCAATACAGCGAGAGCCCTTTCGAACTTTGATGTTAGTAAGCGCGGGGGTGGAGGTCGACATTATAAGATAAACTTCGATAGATCTTGGTTGTCTCGATACTCACCTAGCTGTTTGTCGACGTAGCTTGCATCGATAATAAGCGGGTTGGCTATGTTGCCGTCACCCGCTGAGAACGAGGCCTCATCGAGCAATCGTTCCATGACGGTATGCAGGCGTCTGGCACCAATATTTTCTACCTGCTCATTTACCTGCCATGCAGACTCCGCAATTCGGCGGATACCGTCTGGTGTGAACTCGACTTCGAGGCCGTCAGCGGCAAGTAAGGCACAATATTGTTCGGTGAGCGAGGCTTTTGGCTCAGTCAAAATTCGCTCAAAGTCGTCCGGCGTTAAAGCGGCGAGCTCCACGCGGATAGGTAATCGCCCTTGCAACTCTGGAATTAAGTCGGATGGTTTGGAGAGGTGGAAAGCACCCGATGCAATAAACAACATGTGGTCGGTCTTAACAAAGCCGTATTTAGTGCTAACAGACGAACCTTCTATCAGGGGCAACAAATCGCGTTGGACCCCTTCTCGCGACACATCGGCGCCGCCTGTTTCGCCGCGTTTGGCAACCTTGTCTAGCTCATCGATGAAAACAATGCCGTTTTGTTCGGCTGATTCAATAGCGCGCTGCTTTAGCTCTTCATCGTTTACCAGCTTTTGGGCCTCTTCGTCCGTGAGCGCTTTAAGCGCGTCTTTGATCGACAAGCTGCGCTTGCGTTTTTGACCTCTGCCCATGCTGCCAAACATCGATTGCAGTTGTTGGGTCATTTCCTCCATGCCCGGAGGGGCCATTATTTCCACGTTTGCGCTGCGTTCTCTTAAATCAACCTCGACTTCTTTATCATCAAGATCGCCTTCTCGCAGCTTTTTGCGCATGACTTGTCGTGTCCCGGTATCGTTGTTCTCGGAGCCTCGTGCGGGCGGCAAAAGAATATCTAAAATGCGCTCTTCCGCGGCTTCTTCCGCTCGAAAAGCCACTTGATCCAACGCTTGCTCACGGTGCATTTTAATTGAGGTTTCCACCAGATCTCTAACGATCGATTCAACATCGCGGCCTACGTAACCTACCTCGGTAAATTTGGTCGCTTCGACCTTCAGAAACGGGGCGTTCGAGAGTTTCGCCAAACGACGGGCTATTTCGGTTTTGCCGACGCCCGTGGGGCCGATCATGAGGATGTTTTTGGGCGTGACTTCACTGCGTAATTCGCCAGGGAGCTGCATGCGTCGCCAGCGATTTCTCAAAGCGATGGCAACGGCGCGTTTGGCTTCACTTTGACCAATAATATGCCGATCGAGCTCGTGGACGATTTCTCTGGGTGTCATAGTGGACATAGTCAGCCTAGTAGTCGATGGTTTCGACGGTTTGATTGTGGTTGGTGTATATGCAGATATCGCCGGCAATACTTAGGGCCTTGGTGGCGACCTCGTGAGCGCTGAGTTTGGTGTTGTCGAGCAATGCGCGCGCCGCGGCTTGCGCGAAAGATCCACCTGAACCAATCGCTATCATGTGATTTTCTGGCTCAATTACGTCTCCATTGCCACTGATTACGAGCGACGTCTCTTTGTCGGCAACGATGAGTAGTGCTTCAAGCTGGCGAAGACTGCGCTCGGTTCGCCAGGCCTTGGCGAGTGCAACCGCGGCACGGACGAGATGGCCATGATGTTTTTCTAGTTGAGCCTCGAAGAGCTCGAACAGCGTAAATGCATCTGCTGTGCCCCCGGCAAAACCCGCGATAACCTGGTCTTTATGCAGACGTCGTACTTTACGGGCATTGCCCTTCATGATCGTGTTGCCCATCGAAACCTGACCGTCGCCGGCGATAACAACTTGGTTGTTACGCCTAACGCACACGATGGTGGTGCCCCTGAATTGTTCCATAATTTATCCTCTCTATTTTAGAGATATGGGCCTTGATGCGAGAATTCAAGCATCAGTTCGCTTTGCGGCTCAGTATCAGGGTCTCTATATTTTCGCTCGCGGTGAGCGCTTTTATGCGTTCGGCTTCTGTGCGTTCACTGAGAGGCCCAATGAAAACGCGATACCATTGTCCTGCCTGGTTGGTGACTTGATCAATTTTTGGGTCAAGACCCAATAAGATGAGTTCAGCCCTCCTACGACTCGCATCGGCCTCATTTCGGAAAGAGCCGGCTTGAACAATAAAATAGTCGATCCGTTGACCTGGATTTATAGTTATTGCTTGCTGGTGCCTTTGAGCTGGACGTTCGTTCAGATTCGATTCTGGCAGCAGCGTGTAAAACTCAAATTTTGGCCGAGGTGGTTCGTCGGTGTGTGATGACTCTACCTTGACGCTGGGTTTCAATAGCTCACGCCAGTCGATATTGATGGCAAGCGCTGTCCCGATGATGCCACAGACTAAGCCCACCATGAACGCCCTAAGCGTTGTGCCGCTCGGCGGTGCGTTATTATTTTTCCTAGCTTGGGGTTTGGCTTTCATTCTACATCGACTCTGGCGCACCAACACCAAGCAGGTCTAAGCCGGAGCGCAATACCTGCTTCGTGGCTAGGCACAGTGCGACTCGTGCCTGGCGAAGTGCGGGTTCATCAACTAATACTTTGTGTGCGTTGTAAAAGGTGTGGAAGGCGGCCGCGAGGTCTTTTAAGTAGTTTGCAATCATGTGCGGTGCGCGCTGCTCGCCGGCTTGCTTTACTGTGCCGGCAAATTTGTCGAGCTCTTTGATCAAGGCGTCTTCTTGTGGTTCCGATAGGGCTTCAAAGATGGCTTGATCGCTGGACAGAGCGGTCTCCTGCTCGCCCACCTCCAGTTTCTGTAGCATAGAGCAGATACGGGCGTGAGCATACTGAATGTAATAAACCGGGTTTTCATTGTTCTGAGCAAGTGCAAGATCAATATCAAACGTTATCTGCGAAGAGGGTGCTCGTGCGACCAAAAAATATCGCGTAGCGTCACGTCCCACTTCGTCAATAAGATCTCGGAGTGTTACGTAGCTACCGGCGCGCTTAGAGAGTTTGACCTCTTGCCCATTGCGCATGACCAGTACCATCTGGTGAAGAACGTATTCGGGCCAGCCTTCAGGAATATTCGCACCCAGGGCTTGCAAGCCGGCTCGCACACGCGTCACGGTTGAGTGATGATCCGCGCCTTGCTCGTTAATCACCGTTTTGAAACCACGTTCCCATTTATTCAGATGGTAGGCTACATCAGGTACGAAGTAGGTATAACCGCCTTCTCTTTTACGCATAACACGGTTTTTGTCGTCGCCAAACAGCTCTGTTTTCAGCCATAAAGCGCCGTCTTCTTCGTAGGTGAAGTTATTTTCGATTAGCTGATTTACCGTGGCTTCGACCGCTTGAGATTCGTACAGAGACGATTCTAAGAAATAAATGTCAAACTGTACCCCGAAGGCTTTTAGGTCTAGGTCCTGCTCTCGTCGCAAATACGCGACCGCAAAGTCTCGTATCGCCTGAATATCGTTAATGTCGCCCAGAGCTGTGACAGTTCGGTCCTCAGATTGCACGCTTTCTTGGGCCATATACGCATTAGCGACATCAATAATATAGTCGCCCCGGTAACCATCGGCAGGCCAGCCTGCATCTTCGGGCGTTAGGCCTTGGCAGCGGGATTGGACCGACAGCGCAAGATTGTCGATTTGAGCGCCCGCATCGTTGTAGTAGAACTCGCGAGTCACTTTGTAGCCGCAGGTGCTTAGCAAACGGCATAATGAATCTCCCACGGCGGCACCGCGGCCGTGACCAACGTGCAGTGGTCCGGTTGGATTGGCAGACACGAACTCAACCTGAACCGATTCACCTTGCCCCAGGTCGTTTCGGCCAAAGTTTGCGCCCTGCTCTAGAATGTCGCGAATGACATTTGTGCTGGCGCCCTTGGATAGAAAGAAGTTAATGAAGCCGGGGCCCGCTATTTCGACTTTGGCTACCAAGGGGCTATCTGCAAGCTGATCAATGATGTTCTGTGCCAGTTGGCGAGGATTAGTCTTGGCTTGCTTTGCCAGAGCCAGAGCGATATTGGTTGCGAAATCACCGTGAGCAGGATCGCGTGTGCGTTCTATTTGAACCTTGGGCAAGGTATCAAGCTCAATCGTGCCGTTCTCAATCAGGTCTGAGAGGCACGATAGGATCAGGTTCTGAAGAGATTCTTGCATATTTTCCGAGGGGCTCCGTGTAAACGAGTATTATCCGATTTTAGACTGTTCATGGCCAGACCTTACCGTGGCTATATGAACTCATGCGGATCAACATCAACCGATAAGCGTGTTGTCGGATTGTTTGGCACCTGTTCGAGAACTTGAATAATTCGGGTTGTTTCTTGTGTGAGTGTTTTTGCATGTGC
>JAUHWV010000170.1 GCA_030427335.1 Gammaproteobacteria bacterium
TTTAAGACGCTTTGAGCGACTCCGTGTAATGTTGTTTTAGTTCCCTTTTGAATATCTTACCCGTGGCAGTTCGAGGCAAAGCCCCATCGTGCACCCACAAATACGATGGCGTCTTAAACGCCGCTAAGTGATCTTTCAGATAGGCTTTCAATACATCAAGCGGCGCATCTAAAGGCTCGGACAGAACCACGACAACCCCGACTTCCTCACCTAGGCGCTCATCTGGCACACCAAAAACAGCGGCTTCTAACACCACAGGATGTGAGCAAATAGCGCTCTCAACCTCGAGACAACTGATATTTTCACCGCCCCTGATGATGATATCTTTAATACGATCAACGATACTTAAAAAACCTAGCTCATCGAGCTTACCCAAGTCACCGGTGTGAAACCAACCGTCCTTAAAGGCGGCGGCCGTTGCCTCGGGCTTATTCCAATATCCGAGCGCATTGGCCGGAGACTTCATACAGACCTCGCCAACTTCATTTGATGGGAGCGCATTTCCCTGGGAATCGATGATTTTAAACTCCGTCACCGCGGGCACAGCTCGCCCTGTGCTGGCGGGGTTCGCCAAATACAGCACCCCGCTGTTAAACGCACCCAAGGCGTTTGTTTCAGTCAAACCGTAACCTAAGCCCGGCGCCGATTTTTTGAATGTTTTGGAAATCTTTTCGACCTGATCTGCCGGGCGCGCAGCACCGCCAGCATAAACTTCAGCCAAAGAAGAGAGATCCCGGTCCGAGGTTTGGGCAGCGCGCTGCAACTCGGCTGACATTGTGGGCACCCCGGTCATCCAATTCACGCGCTCAAGCTCAATCAAGCGCATAGCTTCCTCGACATCCCATTTGTACATGATGATGAGCTTACGCCCGGGGATGACCGAAAGCATGAAGGCCGAATGACTCGCTGTGCAGTGAAATAAGGGGATGGTCAACAAACCAACCGGCTGAGATTTAGCAGCGGGCTCGGCCGGCGCCAGCGCCGCAACTTGCTTCGAGGCCACACCCATAAGAAGCCAAGAGTACAGGGCCGAAAGCACGCCCCGATGCGATGACAAGACGCCTTTAGGATGGCCCGTTGACCCTGAGGTATACAAAATGGTTGCGTAGTCGTCGATATCAACAGCGGGTAAAGACCAGTCCAGAGCCTGCCCTTCTTTACCCCAATCTTGCACCGTGGGGGCGCCAATCAAAGCCGCTGCAGCTGGATCGGTGGCCACAATATTCAAGGCGTATTTATCGATTAAAGGTTTTAAGCGTTCGATGCGTTCAGCGTCCGCAACCACCCACTTCGAGCCCGAATCATCCAGGGCGTAATCCAGTTCATCCGTTGTCCACCAGCCGTTCATCGGAACGGCGACAGCGCCCATCGACACAGCGGCAATAAAGGCAATAATCCATTCGGGGTTGTTGCGCGAAACAATCGCGAGGCGGTCCCCTTTCTGGACTCCCTGCTCCGCGAGTTTGGCAGCAAAGCCAAGCGCGAGCTCTAATGTTTCCGCGTAACCCAAACGCTGATCCTGGTACACGAGAAACTCGTTGTCGCCATGCTTACGCATGAAGCCGAAGTATTCACCCAAGTTCGCGGGAATCGAGCGGTAAACGCTGTATTCAAACCCCTGCAGCGTTTCGGGCACAGTTTCAAACGGCGCACCCGGTTGAACCAATGCCGCAATCGCATCGTCTAGAGGCTTTATAACCTCTGCGACGATATCCAAATCGGACATATCAGTAGCCCCCTTGTGCCGCAAAGCGATCCAAGTGGTAATGAAAATCGCCCAAAGTGTGCTCGGCGACTCGCGCTCGCTTAATGAAGAAACCGATGTCGTATTCATCCGTCATACCAATACCGCCGTGCATTTGAATACCTTCATTAGTGGCGCGCTGAGAGATCTGCGCAAGCTTAGCCTTGGCGCCGCTCGCGATCACCGATAAATCGTCGCCCGCGTCGATTGCACGCAAACCTTGCAAAACAATCGACTTACACAACTCAAGCTCGGCAAATAAATCTGCGGCGCGGTGCTGCAGACCCTGGAAGCTGCCAATGACTTTACCGAACTGTTTGCGCTCCCGTAGGTACCCAACGGTGCGTTCAAAGGCCTCCGCGGATACACCCAAAAGCTCTGCGGCGAGACCGATATTCATAATGTCGAGTGCACGCTCTAACCCACCCTGATTCAATGCTTCAGCGTCCATGCGCTGCTCGGCGTTTAACGTGGCGTCAATCGTTACCGTGGCACTGCTTCGCGCATCAACCATCGACTGGTCTTGCACCGAAACCTGATTCGACCCAACAAGGAAGGCTTGGAAACCTTGAGCATCTTTAGCTACGACAACGAAGGCATCGGCCGCTATGGCATCGAGCACCTGTCGCTTCTGCACCGTCAAACGGGCCTGACCGGCATTTTCTCTAACACTCTGTTGAAGCGCGTCTAGATCAAAGATACCGCCTTCTTGAATCGCGAAACTCACCACCACCTCGCCAGAAGCGATTTTGGGTAACCACGCAGCTTTTTGATCGGCCGTGCCAAACTGAGCAATCGCGGTAGCCGCCATTAGCACCGTGCTATTGAAGGGCGAAACAGTCAGATTCCGACCCATTTGTTCAATGATTAACCCCAAACCGGTATAGCCATAACCTAAGCCGCCGTGCGCCTCATCGATTGCAATGCCGCACCAGCCCATTTCCGCAATAGATGACCATAGGGCGGAATCAAAGCCCGCTGGCGGCGGGTTATCGCGGTGCTTTCGAAATGCGTCGACGTTAGCATGCTCAGCTAGAAAGCCGGCAGCCGAGTCGCGCAACATGATTTCTTCTTCATTCAGTACGAGTGACATGCTAACTCCTTATGCGTCTGGCAAACCAAGCACGCGCTTGGCCACAATGTTGAGCTGAACTTCTGAGGTACCGCCCTCGATCGAGTTACCTTTGGATCGGAGCCAAGCACGGGCAATCTCGCCTTCTTGATACTCCTCGCCATCCCAACCGAGCGCTTGCTCGCCATCAACCGAGAGCAACAGCTCGTTTCTGCGCTTATTGAGTTCCGTACCGTAATACTTAAAGATGGACGAAGCCGGCCCTAACCCTTGGCCCGCTTTTGCCTCATCTTTCACTCGATTCATAGTGGCGCTAAACGCCATGGTATCGAGTTGGTATTGCGCGATCGTCGCACGCAGAGTCCCGCGCTTTAAGCGACCCGACGCATCCGTACCCAAAACCTCTGCCGCGCGCTGACCCAGTGTCTTTTTACCACCGGCGGCGCCGAAGCTTGAGATCATCTCACGCTCATGGGTAAGCAGGTACTTCGCTATAGTCCAGCCCTTACCTTCCTCGCCGACCAGATTTTTCTTCAAGACCACAACGTCGTCGAAGAAGGTCTCACAGAAGGGTGACGAACCACTGATCAATTTAATTGGGCGAGTAGTCACTCCTGGGGTGGCCATATCAAACAAAACAAAGCTGATACCCTCGTGCTTTGAACCCGAGTTATCGGTGCGAACCAAGCAGAAAATCCAATCGGCTTTGTTGGCATACGATGTCCAGATTTTCTGACCGTTAACGATGTAGTGATCACCTTTATCGTCAGCTTTCGTCGCCAGCGACGCCAGGTCGGATCCCGCATTAGGCTCCGAATAGCCCTGACACCAGCGAATTTCGCCGCGTGCGATGGGCGGCAAATGCTCCATTTTTTGATCTTCATTGCCAAACTGCAACAGTGCTGGGCCCAACATCGATATACCGAAACTGTCTAGCGGGGACCGAGCACCAACGCGCGCCATTTCCTCTCTCAGGATTTTCGCTTCATCTTTACTCAAGCCGCCACCACCGTATTGACGTGGCCACTCGGGGACAGTCCAGCCGCGCTCGGCCATGCGGTCGCACCAAACTTTTTGATCGGGGTGGCTTATCTCAGGGTTGCGCCCGCCGTTGTAGATATCCTCAAAACTGCGGATCGGAGTTCGCATAGATTCAGGGCAGTTAGCTTCGAGCCAGCCTCGAGTCTCCTCGCGAAAAGTAGACAGATCAGACACTGATGCCTCCTTCGGATTTTGGGTTGTTGTTGGCGTTATTTTTGAAAAAATTCAAATTTGAACATACAGTATGTTTTAAACACCCTCAAGTATTTTCCAACGTTGAACGCAAAATAAGTCACCCACGCTTTCGATCAAGAATGGCATCAGAGCTAAGCCATACGCGTGCGGGAATACGGCTTGTCTCGGCACGAATACCGAAGAGTGATAGGAAAGGCTCTAAGGAAGCCGTTTGCTAGGCGGTAGACGCAGCGAGCGCTAATCCGCATCCGCACAAAGAAATTGCGCGCGCCCCATCGCAACGGGCCGCGTAATGTCGTCTTGCCAGGCTTTGACTTGAACGGCGGTCAGATTGCGCCCCTCACGAATCAGTTCGCAAGAAGCGTGTGTGGTCTGCAAACGAGCAGCTCGCAAGTAGTCCACCGTAAAATCGATGAGTTTAGGGTACCTAGCGATCTTCATAAAAGTCAGCAAATGCACCGCTGAAGCCACCTCCATTAAACCGCTAACGGCACCACCGTGCATCGCAGGTATAGTGGGATTACCCATATGCGTTTCAGTCGCATCCAACCAGAAGCGAAGCGGCGTTTTCGTTCCGGGTGCGAGTTCGGCCTTAATACCCATCATCACAGCATAGGGCAGATTATCCAGTATCTTTTGAGGATCGCGCTCCGATGCAGGTAAAGCCAAAACAGATTCCAGCGTCATTTGGAGCCCTCAATCGCTGCCAACTGTTTCAAGATATGGGCCTCGGCTG
>JAUHWV010000171.1 GCA_030427335.1 Gammaproteobacteria bacterium
GGGCGCGGGCAGCAGTACGATTACGGCGATGCAGGCGGCGGATGGGGCGTATTCGGGAGCGTCGGTAACGGCCTTGTTGACGGTGGCTGAAGCGCCTCAAGCGGCATTTACGGTGAGCGCGAGCGCCAAGTCGATAGCGTCTTTGACTGGGACAGCGACCTTGAGCACGAGCGGTGGTTCGGGTGAGGGTGAGGTCACCTTTGAGACGACGGGCGGGTGTACGATTATGGGAACAACGCTCATAGCGGCTCCAAATTTGAGTGTATGTGAGGTGACCGCGACTAAGGAGAGCGATGCCAACTACAAAGAGACGACGGCGACTACGTTAGTGACGGTAGATGGCATTGGGGTAGTTGATATTAGTGGTCTCAATAATAAGACGTATGGGGATAGCGCTGTCACTGTGCGCCTCAGTACTTTTTCGCCGGCCTCCTTGACTGTCACCAGCAGTAACGAATCTGTTGCCAAGGTGACCGCTCCCCCGATGTGGGTGGCAAGTGCGCCTTCTATAGGGAGTTTTACGATAACAATAGAGGGTGCAGGTACGACTACCCTTAGGGCTACTCTTAATGATCCGGCCTCGGGAATCAACATTACCAAGCAAACCTCCTTTACGGTCGCCAAAGCGGAACAGGAAACCTTGATGGTTTTCGCAAATCCCAGCGCGGTGGCGCCTGGTGGGAGCTCGACCTTGAGTACCGTGAGCGGAATGGGTACGGGCGGTACAAGTTACAGCACCACAGGCGACTGCACTATCGATGGATCAGTACTCACGGCGGGTGATTCCATTGGCACCTGTACGGTTACGGCAACCAAAGAAGGCGATGAGAACTACTTATCGGGTGAGGCTACCGTTGTAGTTACCGTGTCGACTTCGACACCGACCTTAGGCAGCTTTAATGATATTGATAAGACTTTTGGGGACGCCCCTTTTACTCTAACGCCCCCAACGTCGCCGAGTAGTGGCGAGTTCACTTATACCTCTAGCAACACTGAGTATTGCGCAACGATCGATGGCAATACTGTCACAATTACGAGCGCAGGGTACTGTACCATTACCGCAACGCAGGCCGCAGATGGTGGCTATTCAAGCAACTCGATTTCGGCCACGTTGACGGTCGCTAGAGCGGTGCCAACGCTTACTGACTTTAATGATATCTTGGCAAGTGTCAGCGCAGGGACTATTCTTATACAACCCCCTAAGTCCCCGAGCACTGGTGTGTTTACGTTAACGAGTAGCAATACAGATGTCGCCACGATTCAAAGCATTCTAGGTTCCTACTTCTTGTCTCTACATCAGACCGGCACCAGCACAATCACCGCTACACAAGCGATGGACGCCGAGAACTATGAAAGCAACTCGATTTCGGTCACGTTGACGGTCGTCGAGTAATCGCAAATTTGCGATTCTCTTCTACGTAATGTGTGGGTTTAGTGTTCAGCCAGGCATCTTTTGGCTAACGACGTTTATATTAGTGACCGATTTTGGTCAGGGTTTCGAAGAGCGGTTTGAGTCTGGCGTATTGCCTGCTGTATACCCGATCGAAAAGCCGATCGTAGCGTTTTGCCAGGCTCGGATTAGGCTCAAAGCGTCTGCCTGTAGCGGTCATCGCCATACTTGAATCAAGCACGTCGCTGTGTTGTCCGAGGGCGACATAGCCAATGATCGCAGCGCCGAGTCCACTCGCCTCAACGTGGTTTGGGCGTTCAGTGGGTGTCTGAAGAATGTCGGCCAGAATCTGCATAACGGCATCGCTTTGTGCGCCGCCGCCAGAAACGCGTATACATTCTATCTTCGTTTTCGATCGTTTCTCTAGTTGATCTCGACCGGCTCTCAAAGCGAAGCCAAGGCCCTCAATGATGGCTCGGTAAAGGTGTGCTCGCGTGTGAGAGTCGGTGAATCCGATGATGCTGCCTCGCGCTTCAGGCCCTGGTTCGCCCAGGCCCGGATTCCAGAAAGGTTGGAGCATGAGACCGTCAGAACCCGGCGGGGTGGCATTGAGAAAGTCTTCGAACAGGCTTTCGGCGGAAATACCCTCTTGCAGCGCCCTTGCTGTCTCGGTCTGACCAAACTGCTCTCTGAACCACGATACCATCCAGAAGCCGCGGTAAATTTGAATCTCGGCGTTATAAAAATCGGGAATGGCGGCGGGATACGGTGGGATAAAAGGGCGCGGCTCGAGGTAGTGATGACTACACACGTTAATGGTTGCTGTTGTGCCACACGAAATGTGCGCCGTTTTGGGGTCGGTGCATCCCGAGCCCAATACCTCACAGGCTTTGTCCGCCGCACCAGCGATCACTTGGGTTCCTATCGACAGGCCCGTATCTACTGCAACATCTTTACCGATGGTTCCCATCACAGCACCGATGGGATAAAGCGTAGGCAACTGTTCAGGCGCAACCGGCATCGCGTGCCATTTCCAATCAGATGGTTTGCACCACGCTTGCGTCTTGTAGTCGAAGGGAATGAATCCGACTTGGTTCCCAACACTGTCGCAAATTTGACCCGTGAGCTTGAAATTGAGATAGCCCGAGAGGAGAAGATAGTGGCGTGTCGCTGCCCAGAGTTCAGGCTCGTTTTGTCGCAACCAGTTGATCTCGCAGTCTCTCTCCAGTGCGTCAATCGTGGGTTTTAGACCGAGCATCCTAAAAAGCACCCGCCAACTAAAGGGCCGCCTATTCCTGAGTTCTGCTCTGCGCTGATCCGGCCAAATTATCGCTGGGCGGAGCGGTTGCCTTGCACCGTCTAAGGGCACGATCGTGGCCCTTTGCGTTGTGAGTACAACGCCCTTTACGTTCGTTGGATCGACAATGCCTTGCTCCCACAGGCGTTTTAATGCGGTGCAGACTGAGGCATAAAAGCCTTCTGCCTCATGTTCCATCCAACCCGCTTGCGGATGAGTGTAGCCGTCCAGCGCAACGTGGCTTTTATCTAAAAGCGCACCGCTTGGGTCAAATACCAGCGCTCTTATACTCTGAGTTCCAACATCAATGCTCACAACGAGTGGTGCACTCATTCCGTTATTTACTCCAACAAGTTGCCCGCATTCATGATGCCTTTGGGATCGATGGCCATTTTTACGCTGCGAAGCAGTTCTAAGCCTGAGTTCCCCAAATCGTGGTGCAGATAGCTGCGGCGTAACCTACCGGAGCCGTGGTGGTGCGCAATACTGCCCCCTGCGGCCGCAGTAGCGTTCATGGCTTTGTCCCACGAATCGAAGTACAGCGCCTCCATTTCGTCTGAGCTCGGTGGCATGCACGCGAAAGTGAAATATAAGTTAATTCCCGAGCGATAGGTGTGAGAGCTATGCGCTGAGGCATTCACGCAGTAGGGAACGGATTCTAAAGCCTTCACGACTTGCGTATACACCGAACCAATTTCGCTCCACTTGGCGGAGACTTCGATGGTGTCGGCGATCAAGCCTTGCTGGAGCAGGTCTGCCCACTCTGGCACATGATTGCGTCGCTCAAGCCACTGCTCGGTGATCGACGCAGAGGCGGGGAGGGCGAGTTCCGATATCGTTCGAGCGATGACGTCTATCTCTGCTTGGACACGCTCTGTTGGCCCTTCGTGTACCATTAGGAGCAAGCACTGATCGTGGTAGGTATGATCAGCAAAGAGTCGAGCCACCTCTGAGCTATCGTATAGTCGCATGACAGGCGGCTCCCATCCTGCTTGGATGATGCGCCTTTGAACCTCAAAGCCATCTTCCATCGTTGCCACGTAGTAGGCGCTGCAGGCTCGCTGCTCGGGTTGCTTTCTGAGAGATAAGGTGACTTTCGTAATGATCCCCATGGTGCCTTCGGCACCCATGAAGATATGACGCAGATCGGGACCGGTAGCGGCTCGTGGCCCTTTTCCGAGTGTAACGATCTCGCCATTGGGAAGAACGGCTTCCAGCGAGTAGATCATGTCCTCGATGTTACCGTAGGCGCTGGAGAACTGGCCCGAGGCGCGCGTTGAAACCCAACCGCCGACCGAGCTGATCTCGATGGATTGCGGCCAGTGGCCGATGGTCAGACCACGTTCCTTGACGGCGTGTTCCGCGTCGATCCCGCGAACACCCGCTTCGAAGATGGCCAGTAAGTTTGTTGCGTCAATCTCTACGACCGTATTCATGGCGCTCATGTCGATCAGTACCTGATCACGTGCTGGTTCAATCCCGCCGCAAACACCGCTACCGAGTCCAAAGGGAATGAGTTTTACCCCACGCTCACTGCAAAATCGGACCGCAGCCTGTACCTGCGCTGTTGAGTCAGGCCGGATCACACACCCTGGAGCGGGCACGGTGTCCCCTCTCCAGTTTCTGAGATGCTTTACTACCCAGCGATCAAAACGGTAGTTTGAGAGCTCATCGGGTTCTGATAGGACTCGGGTTTCGCCCAAGAGCGTTTTGAGTTCCAAGATGTAACTTGATTCCATGTGGTTTTGTCCTATAGCCCCGATCTCGACAAGGCGTCGAGGCGCAGGCAGTGATTAATTTCTTCTTTGCGGCGCGACTCAGACCACGATAATTGCTCCGCCATAATATCTGCGGCAGGGGATAGGGTGTCTAAGCCTGCATTATCGTCGAACCAGGCGCGACTGCTGCGTCGTACCCAGTAGTCCTCGAGCCTCAGTGCGCCCTCGTGTTCTATGGCGAATTGAACCTCAGCAGCTAAGCCTGCTCCGTAGCTCGAGACGGTGGCTGCCTCACTGCCATAGAGATCCCGCCAGCGTCCTTCTTCGGACTCTCCTGCAAAGCTTTGGGGTGGGATGTCGCCGCCAGGCAAGGGGCGT
>JAUHWV010000172.1 GCA_030427335.1 Gammaproteobacteria bacterium
GCACTGTGTATCAACTGCCACATGCCCGAGACCGTTTACATGGGGGTAGACGCGCGTCGGGACCACAGCATGCAGATCCCCAGACCCGACCTGAGTATCAACTTAGGTGTTCCCAATGCCTGCACCCGCTGCCACCAAGATCAATCCAACCAGTGGGCGTTTGAAGCCCTGCTCGAATGGGATCAGCTGCGCAGAGACGCGCACACAGAGAGAGCAACCGCCTTCGCCAAGGCAGATGACGGGCACGCATCTGCTCAGCCTACGCTCGCTGCCATTGCGCGCGACACGAGCCAACCCGCAATCTGGCGCGCCAGTGCACTCAGCCGCATGGCCTTGAATAGCGATTCGCTCACGCAACTCCTCGTGCATCTACGTGATGCCGATCCGATGATACGAGCCGAAGCGGCACGACGGAGCGCTGAGTTACCGCGCGACTGGCGCCAGCAACACCTCATTGAGCTTGCCTCTGATCCCGATCTACACGTCCGATTAACCGTGGCTAACAGCTTGGCGGATTTTGGCAAAGTGGGCACGACTGATGGCGAAACAGAGCAATTGGTAAAACTGGATAGTGAATACCGTGCCATCGCGGAACGCCACATGGATCAGGTTGAAACCCTGGCACAGTTTGGTGAATACGAGGCAAAGCAGGGCAACCTCGCGCGAGCGCTTAAGCTTTATACGCGTGCAATAAGCCAAAACCCGCAGCTGGTCGGCGCCTACATTAACAAAGCAGATCTTCAATACCGCACGGCCAATAACGCCGGTGCCATAGAGACTCTGCGCGCAGGTTTAACCGAACTCACCGGTAATCCAGACCTCTCTTTTTCGCTGGGATTAGCGTTTGCTCGAGAAGGCCTACGTGAAGAAGCATTAAAGTTTTTACGAGATGGGGCGATGGCGGATAACGCACGCTACCAATTCGTTTACGCCGTGGCGCTGCATGATTACGGACAACACGTGCTCGCGATCGAGCAACTCCAAGCCCTGATTGCTCGGTGGCCGGAAGACGAGCAGGCGCATAGCATCTTAGTAAGCTACCTTGCTAATAGCGGCCGCATAAAAGAGGCAGCCGATGTGGCTGCCACAATGGCACGCACATGGCCGCAAAATCGCCAGTACGCACATTGGGCCCGGCAGTTGAGCGGTGCTAGGCCCTGAAGGTTAGGTATTTGGTATCAAGCGAAGATTGATGCTGACCGGCACGGTTTGACTGATGGTTTTGAGGCCGGCAACGGCTCTCAAGGCTTCAATACCCGCGCTTAAACCAAAGTCTTCGGCACGAACCAAAATCGGCTGGGCGCTTATAACATAAAGCGCACCGGCAGCATCTTTCGATACCCAGCAATCCGCCGTCACAGCTTTATCGCTCCCATTTAAACTCAAGTTCATGTCGATGCCGACCAACTGTGGACGCGTCGAGAACGCATTGCTATCAAAGGCATCAAGTGCACCGGACAGCGTCGCTTTGGGATAGTCTGCGACTCTGAAGAGCATTTCTCGCATCCGCTCATTGCGGATATGAATCGCAGTTTCCACGCTTGCCAGATCAATCGATGCAGAGAAAACACCGTCGCTGGTCAGCTCTGCATCAAAACTTTGGAAATGATGTCGCTCCACAATACCCGCATTTTTGTCGGACAAAAAAGTTAGCTGCGACTCATTGGGATCAAGCGTCCAGTCTGCCTGCGCTGAAACGGCCCAACACGCCAAGGCCGCGAACATTGTTTTTTTCCACATATTTACCTCCATAAAATTAACCCAGTACTTCGGCAATATCACCCTTGGCTTCGAGCCACTCACGTCGATCACCTGAGCGTTTTTTAGCCAAGAGCATGTCAAATACTTGTAGCGTGTCGTCGCCGTGATCTAGCCTCAGCTGGACCAAGCGTCTCGTGTCAGGCGCCATGGTCGTTTCGCGTAACTGTAGCGGATTCATCTCGCCCAAACCTTTGAAGCGCTGAACGTTGACTTTTGCACGCTTATTCTCGGCTTCTATGCGATCCAAAATCCCCTGTTTCTCGCCGTCGTCCAGCGCGTAGTAGACTTCTTTCCCGACATCTATTCGATAGAGCGGCGGCATGGCCACATAGACATGGCCCGCCGTAATCAAAGGCTTAAAGTGCCGAACGAAAAGCGCGCAGATCAAAGTGGCGATGTGTAAGCCGTCCGAATCCGCATCGGCCAAAATACAGACCTTGTTGTAACGTAAACCAGAGAGGTCGTCACTGGCCGGGTCTACACCCAGGGCGACCGAGATATTGTGGACCTCCTGCGACGCTAAGATCTCCTGTGAATCCACTTCCCAGGTATTTAGGATTTTGCCCCGCAAAGGCAAGATGGCTTGGAATTCCCGATCGCGCGCCTGTTTGGCGGAACCGCCAGCCGAGTCACCCTCAACTAAAAATAATTCTCCTCGGGAGGGATCCTCACTCGAGCAGTCCGCCAGTTTACCTGGCAGCGCGGGGCCCGTTGTAATCTTTTTACGGGTGACTTTTTTAGCGGATCGCGCCCTGCGCTGCGCATTGTTGATGCACATCTCTGCAATTTGTTCAGCCCATTCGGTTTCGTGATTGAGCCACAAGCTGAATGCGTCTTTGGCGACACCCGATACAAAAGCAGCCGCTTCGCGCGAGGATAAACGCTCCTTTGTTTGACCGGAAAATTGCGGGTCCTCAAGCTTCACCGATAAGACAAAAGCACAACGATCCCAAATGTCCTCGGGCGCCAACTTCACGCCGCGAGGTAGCAGGCTACGCAGTTCACAAAACTCCCGCAGAGCCTCAAGTAGGCCCGACCGCAACCCGTTCACGTGGGTTCCGCCTTGCGCCGTGGGAATCAAGTTAACGTAGCTTTCGGTGATCAACTCACCCCCTTCCGGCAGCCACTGAACAGCCCAATCCACCGCAGAGTGCTGCGCACTGAAACTGCCGGTATAGGGCGATACGGGCAACACTTCATAACCTTCCGTGGCCTGCTGCAGATAATCCCTTAAACCATCTTCATAATACCAGGATTCATGCTCACCTTTGATTTGATCCTCAAAGTTAACCCTGAGCCCAGGACACAATACGGCTTTGGCACGAAGCACATGCTTCAAGCGTGGCACGGAAATATTGACGGAATCGAAATACTGCGCGTCTGGCCAAAAATGTACGGTTGTACCCGTATTGCGCCGACCGCATGAGTCGATCACAGCCAAATCAGAGGCCTTATTACCGCTCTCAAAAGCCATGGAATACACTTGTCCGTCTCGCTTGATGGTAATTTCCAAGCGACGCGACAAGGCATTAACAACGGACACACCCACACCATGAAGGCCACCGCTAAACTGGTAGTTCTTGTTAGAAAATTTACCGCCTGCGTGTAGCGTCGAGAGGATGACCTCAACGCCGGGCTTACCCTGCTCTGGATGAATATCCACGGGCATGCCTCGGCCGTTATCACTCACCGCAACCGAGCCGTCTTTGAATACCACTACATCGATTTCACTGGCGTAACCGGCTAGCGCTTCATCGACGCTGTTATCGATAACTTCTTGGGCTAGGTGGTTAGGTCGGGCTGTATCAGTATACATCCCAGGGCGTTTTCGTACCGGCTCAAGCCCTGTAAGGACTTCAATATCTTGTGCTGTGTATTGGCTCATACCTACTAGATCGTCCATTTATTTGGCGCTAGTGTAGCCCAAAGCGAGAGGCTACGGTATGGCTGATTCAGGCTTTATAGGTAACCGGACGAATCTAAATCGACGTGGAACTGACGATCTGTAACACGGTGTACCACCGTTTCGATCTCTCCCGAAGGCAACAGACGCAAAGCCCGGTAACCCGGCGGTACGTCGTCGATTTTGAAATCATCGCTGTGTTTGGCGAACTGAATACAGGTCGACGGGGTTGCCAGCATGCGCACACCATCGCAGACATAATCAACCTCTTGGTGTACGTGCCCCCACAGGACCCCTTTCACGCCTTTGAAGCGCGCCACCGTTTCAAACATTTCGTCCGCATCACGGACGGCTTGAGCATCTATCCAAGCGCTGCCCACGGGCTGGGGCTGGTGGTGCAAACACACCAAGGTATGCAAACCGGCTTCGGCAGCGTGTTCGAGGCCCTGCTCAAGGATAGCCTGTTGTCGGGGCCCTAAACGACCGCCAACCTCACCGGGAATCTGAGAATTTAACATCAAGATCTGCCACGAACCGATTCGGATATCATTACGGAGTAAATTGACATTATCTTCCGCTGACTTTCGCAGAGTTTCGGCGTGATCGTGATTTCCCAATAGCCAAAATTGATGCTCACACAGGTCTCGTGTGTAGGTGCGCAGTCGGAAATACGCGTCCAGCGCACCACTGTCCGATAAATCGCCCGTAGCAAGCAAAAGATCGAGATTAGCGGAGCGCCGTCTAACTAAATCAAGCACCGCGCCCAATGAGTCCTCTGTATCCATTCCCACGAGCGGCGTGTTAGGTTCAGCTCCAAGATGCGTATCGGTAATTTGTACGATACTAATTGCCGCATTCGCATCAAACTCGATATGTAAGGTATCCAGTAGCTTAATCAAGCTCACCACCCTGTAACCACGTCAAGTCATTGTGGCCGTCTGGCACTGAAGCTTGTGCCATCGCGAGTAGATACGAAAGCCATTCCGATACAAACTGGGTTTGGCTCAGTTTTTCGTTTTTTTGATGCATGCTTGGATTCGGGTATCGGTAAGTACCCTTAATAAAGCGAGACCGT
>JAUHWV010000173.1 GCA_030427335.1 Gammaproteobacteria bacterium
CAGACAAGCTGCCTAAAATCACGGAAATCGAGCGCGTATGGTATGAAATGCTGCGTGAAATCACTGAAACGGGTAACGTTGTTAAATTTACGGCTGAAGTCGCGACGCCTTCTGGCGAGCGTGCGCCTCGTGACGTAGTCCGCGTGGGTGCCTTTAACGTAATCGACACCAACGGTAACTACTTGGCTTACAACAACGGAAACTTGAGCGAGTTGCCTCGTCAGCCTGCCGGGTCTTACACAGGTTGGGCAGCCGAGTTGGCTAATTCTTCTTCGGGTCTGCATCAGCTCGGTATCGACCCCACCGGCCCCACCGGCGGTTCTTTCTTGGCGGCGATTATTGACTCGCCGACTCTCGAAGAGCGCTGGCATCAAGGTGGCGCGGTAGGTTACGCGATCACAGCAGTGGGTGCGTTTGCTCTGCTCTTAGCGGTTTACCGTTTGATCGCATTGTCGCTGATCTCGAGCAAAGTCAATGCGCAGCTCAAGTCGTCGACTGCGAACACGAACAACCCGCTTGGCCGAGTTCTCAAGATTCACGAAGACAACCCGTCTATGGATCCAGAAACGCTTGAGCTTAAAATGGCAGAGGGTGTCATGCGCGAAACGCCAAAACTCGAGTCGGGCCTTACCCTGCTCAAGATTATTGCTGCTGTAGCGCCGCTTATGGGTCTGTTGGGAACGGTAACCGGTATGATCATCACCTTCCAGGCGATCACCATCTTTGGTGCGGGCGATCCGAAGGCAATGGCTGGTGGTATTTCTAGCGCCCTGGTAACTACGGTACTGGGTCTGTTGGTTGCGATTCCAACCGTTCTTCTGCACACGCTTGTGAATGGTCGCGCTCAGCGCGTAATTCACCTGCTGACTGAGCAGGCGACAGGTATTATTGCCGAGCATTCTGAATCCTCTAATAAGTAGGAGTTAGACCATGTCTGGAGGCATTACTGAAACCATCCTCGCCTTTATGGATAAAGGCGGGGATGTACTCTGGCTGATCGCGATGCTTGTGTTCGTCATGTGGACCCTCATTTTTGAGCGTCTCTGGTTTTTTAGCTTCGCCTGGCGGGCCGAGCGCAAGTCTATCGTCGATAAGTGGGAGACCCGCGGTGAGCGCAAATCGTGGAATGCGAAGCAGGTTCGCGCGCGCTTGGTGTCTCAGAGTAGAGAAGTGATTAATAACAACATGCCGGTCATTACCACAATGGTTGCGCTGTGCCCCTTGCTCGGATTGCTGGGCACGGTAACCGGGATGATCGAGGTGTTCAACGTGATGGCGGTGACCGGTGGTGGTGACGCTAAGTCCATGGCGGGCGGTGTTGAACGCTCAACCATTCCAACAATGGCAGGCATGGTGGCGGCGCTTTCAGGTTTGTTTGCAAACACCTATTTGCAGCGAATTGCCGAGCGTGAGCAGGAATCACTTGAGGATCAATTGACGTCGGATCATTAAGATTCGACGACACAAAGGATATTCGATAAATGCGCAAACTTGCGAGAGAAAAAGAAGAAGAGGGAGCCGAGATCGATTTGACACCGATGCTAGACGTTGTCTTCATCATGCTCATCTTCTTTATCGTTGTGGCTTCCTTTATTAAAGAAGCGGGTATCGAGGTGAATCGCCCCGATAACTCCAAATCAGATCCAAGCGATGCAACCAGCATTCTGGTTAATATTCGCGCCGACAACCAGATTTGGATGGAAAATCGCAGAGTGGACGCGCGATCTGTTCGCGCCAATATTCAGCGTTTGTTGGCGAGCGACCCCGAGCAAGCCGTGACCATCAAGGTCGAAAAAGGCGCTCGTGCAAATGCGGTTGTCGATGTTGCTGACGCGGCACGCGAAGCCGGCGCTGGTTCAGTGAACTGGGCGAGTGCGGGAGGCAAGCGATGAGTATGCGCGGTATGCAGCGTCGCAAGGGCGAAGGCGACGGAAGTCAGATCGACTTAACACCCATGTTGGACGTGGTGTTTATTATGTTGATCTTCTTCATCGTGACATCTTCGTTCGTAAAAGAGCCTGGTGTAGAGCTTTTCAAGCCACAGGCTACGACCACGGAAGCGTGTGAGCGCGGCACCATCATTTTCGCGGTTGATGGCAAGGGCGATATCTACTACAACAAGAACAAGGTTCCGCTTGAGCGGGCAAACCGTGTGACTGAAGCTGCAAAAAAAGAGGCGCCACAAGCCAACTTGGTAATTCAGGTTGACCAAGATACGCCAGCTTACGCGGTAGAAGAGCTAATCGACGAGGTGCGTCCATTGCTGACAGCGCCACCCTGTATTTCGACGGATGATGAGGTGTAATCAAGATGGGCAATAGTATTGTGAGGGTAATCATTGCGGCGCTGGTCGCAGTCCCTGTCGCAGTCGGCCTGTTTTTTGTGATGCAGAGCCTGATTGACCGTGAATACGAGCAAGAAGAGGTGACGTCGCGAAAGATTGCTGACATCGTCGTTCCCAACAAAGAAATTGAGGTGAACGTTAAAGAAGTTAAGCCAGAGAAGGTTGAAGACCCAGAGGAACCGCCACCTGAGATGCAGCCCCTGGAGTTCGACATGGACATGGATGTGGATGTGGTTAACCTCGCGCCAACCGCCAAGGTCGATGTGTCTATCAGTTCATCGGGTATGTCCTCGGGTGATGGCGAGTATCTGCCGATCGTGAAAGTGGCTCCCATCTACCCAAGACGTGCTCAAACTCGGGGCATCACCGGTTACTGTATCGTTGAATACATCGTAACCAAGACAGGTTCTATCCGCGACCCACAGCCGGTCGACTGTCAACCACAGGGCGTGTTTGAACGCGCCAGTTTGAAGGCGGCTGAGAAATTCAAGTACAAGCCTCGCGTTGTAGATGGTGAGCCTATTGAAGTGGCGGGCGTACAAAACAAGTTCACTTATGAACTCGAGCAGTAGGTGATATGACTATGAAGCTAGTGAACATGACTTCAACTGGGATCTGGTTGCGTGCGGCGGCCTTATCCCTTCCTCTTGTTGTGGCTCAGTCCGGTGTCGAGAAGTTGGCCGGGACGGCGGGCTTTCAACTTGGCACTGCGGTTGCGCAAGAGCAAAAGAAAGACGAGCGGGAGACGCGGCGTACGCCAGCTTTGCGCAATAAGGTATACGAAAAGCTAGCGGAAGCGCAGACCGCGGCAGAGGCGAAAGATTGGGCTACCGCGCGAGCGGTGCTTGACGCGATGATCGACGCTGATGGGAAGCGCGCTCTGAACAGCTATGAGCTGGCGAACGTGTACAACCTATACGCGTTTATTAACTACAGCAACGAAGACTTTCCTGGAGCACTGGAAGCGTATCGCAATGTAATCGCGCAGCCTGATATTCCTCTAGCGATGGAAATCAATACCAAATACACGATCGCTCAGCTTTACTTCGTACAGGAAGACTGGCGACGCGGTGTCGACATGCTACTGGAATGGTTTGCCGTTACCGACCAACCTTCCGCCACGGCCCACGTTTTGTTGTCTCAAGGCTATTATCAGCTCAAAGACTATGACAACGCCTTGGAGCAGGTGAACATTGCGATCACCATGGAAGAAGGTAAAGGTAAGCTGCCTAAAGAGCAGTGGTATAACTTGGCCCGTTTCATATATTTCGAGCGTAATGATATCGACAATACGGTAGCGACGCTTGAGAATTTGGTTAAATACTATCCAAAAGATCAGTACTGGATTCAGCTTAGCCACATGTACGGTGAGCAGAAGAAAGAGGGTTGGCAATTGGCGGCCATGGAGACGGCCTACATGCAGGATATGCTAACTAAAGGGCCCGAGCGCGTTACGATGGCGTACCTCTATTTGCAGGGCGAGGTGCCCTACAAAGCGGCGCAGGTTATGGACAAGGGGCTCAAAGAGGAGCTAATCGACCCAACCTCGAAGAACTACGAGATCATGGGCAGTGCGTATCGTCAGGCGCAAGAAGTGGCTAAAGCGATCCCCGCGATGGAAGTGGCGGCGTCTAAAGCCGAAGATGGCGAGTTATATGCGCGGCTCGGTAACGTATATCTTGATGGCGATCGCTTTGAAGAGGCCATTGATGCGCTTGAGAAGGGTTTGAAGCGCGGTGGTATTCGTCGCGCTGATAACGCAAAACTGAGTCTGGGCATGGCGTACTTCAATACCAAGCAGTACGACAAGGCGAGAAAAGCCTTCCGTGATGCAGGTAAGGATGAGCGCTCGGAAACCTATGCACGTCAGTGGATAAAGTATCTCGACAGCGAACTCGAACGCCAAGCGAAGCTGGCGGAAGATTAATCTCCCACTAACTCAGAAAGCCCGCCATATTTGAGCGGGCTTTTTTGTTGGCGACAGGCCAAGAATAAAAAAAAGGAGCCTAAGGGCTCCTTTTTAGAATTGCTTAATGGGGTGAGCTTACATTGGCACCACATTTTCAGCCTGAGGGCCTTTCTGCCCGTCGGTCACGTCGAACTGGACCTTTTGGCCGTCCGCTAATGTTTTGAAACCGTCGCCTTTGATCGCACTGAAGTGTACGAATACGTCGGGACCACCTTCGCGCTCGATGAAGCCGAAGCCCTTAGTTTCGTTAAACCATTTTACGGTGCCAGTTGTTGTTGCCATATCTATTACCTGTCAAAAAAACGCTCGTGATTGAGCTACGTACATTTGCTACCTAAACGCACCCTTCCGGCTACGCTAGTAAATCTATCACCCAGGGTGA
>JAUHWV010000019.1 GCA_030427335.1 Gammaproteobacteria bacterium
TTCTTCGCACCCTGAGCTTTAGCATAAAAAAAGGGGAGCAAATGCTCCCCTAGACAGGTACCAAGACAGACAGGACATAAATAGGCACCTAAAACTGTTTACGCCGCCTTTTGCTCTCCATGCGACCCGTTTTGAAGGCTCATCAGGTAGCGGGCGTTGTCTAACATTCGGTTTGAAAAACCCCACTCGTTGTCATACCAAGCGAGGACTTTAACCATACGACCATCAACACGGGTGTGATTCGCATCGAAGTTGCTGCTGTAAGGCGTGTGATTGAAATCGACTGATACTAAGGGCTGCGCGTTGTAGCTCAGGACACCGAATACATCACCACTAACCGCATCCGCCATGATCTGATTAACCTCTTCCACTGACGTATCGCGATTTGCGATGAAAGTGAAATCAACCAAGGATACGTTAAGCGTGGGAACCCTAACCGCCATTCCGTCAAGTTTCCCTTTAAGCTCTGGGATAACTTCACCAATCGCTGCTGCTGCACCTGTCTTGGTTGGGATCATAGACATTGCTGCCGCTCGAGCTCGGAAGGCATCGGAATGGTAGGCATCACTCAAGGATTGGTCATTCGTATAGGCGTGTACCGTGGTCATAAAACCCTGCTGAATACCCAGCGCATCATGCAAAGGCGCAACCAAAGGTGCGAGACAATTGGTGGTACATGACGCATTTGAAATGAGTGTATCGCTGGGCTTCAACGACTCGTGATTAATACCGTACACAATCGTTGCGTCGAGACCTTTACCCGGAGCTGACAAGATCGCTTTTTTTGCTCCGGCTTCGATGTGCTTGTTCAAGCTCGCTCTATCTGTGAAACGGCCGGTGCATTCAAACACCACGTCAATACCCAAGTCCGACCAAGGCAAATTCGCGGGATCCCGTTCGGCGCAGACAACGATTTGGTCGCCGTCTATCACTAAAGCACCATCAACTACATCAACCTGCTTGGCAAAGCGGCCGTGCGCAGTATCAAAACGGGTCAGGTGCGCATTCATTTGAGCGTCACCCAGATCGTTAATCGCCACGATCTTCATAGTGTCACGAAGTTCAGGGCGCTCGTAATAGGCTCTGAGCACGTTCCGTCCAATGCGGCCATATCCGTTAATTGCAACTCGTATCATGCTACCTCCAACGCTTTGAATGTAGTTTTATTACGAAAATAATGGCGAAATGCGATTCTCTCGTCAATGATTTTTTGTTTTTATTACTAAAATTAGTTAAAAAAGTCCGAAATAATGGTCTAGACTTGTACTCAAGGCACCTAAAATGTAACTTTGCTACATGAATTCACCGAAGTGACTTCAGCGGTATCGATTAGACGAACCCGAGCTTTGGGGATTAAACGGAAAGCGCACCATGGAAAACCTACTCGCAACTATTTCAACGGCCCTACCCAATCTGAACAAATCAGAAAAGAAAGTGGCAGCAGTCATCCTAGATGACCCTGAGGCAGCAACCCAGTCCTCGATCGCGACTTTGGCATTAAAAGCGTCTGTCAGCGAGCCTAGCGTCAACCGGTTTTGCAAACGCTTTGGCGCGAGCGGATTTCCCGACTTCAAGCTTCAACTCGCCAAAGCTTTGGTTTCTGGCGTACGTTATGTCAGCAGCGCGGTATCACTAGACGATACGACGGACGAATTCACCCAAAAAATATTCAACAATTCCATCCATGCCCTCAGTCAAGTCCGAGACAATATCAGCGCTGCCTTGGTGACTCGGGTGGTGGATCAATTGGTTCAGGCTAGACGGATATACTTCTTCGGTCTGGGTACCTCCGCCGCAGTAGCCGCCGACGCCGAATACAAATTTTTCCGGTTTAACACCCCCGTATCCTCGCACCACGATCCCCTAATGCAACGCATGCTCGCGTCTTCCGGTGGCGTGGGGGATTTGTTCTTCTGTATTTCCCACACTGGGCGCACCAAAAGTTTAGTTGAAACGGCTCAACTCGCGCGCGAAAACGGAGCCACTGTTGTCGGCATGACAGCACCGGGCTCACCACTCGCCAAAGCGTGCCAGTGGAGTATTGAACTCAATGTAAAAGAAAACACCGATGAGTACCTCCCTATGGCTTCGCGAATTGTACATCTCGTTGTTCTAGATGCGCTTGCGACCGGGGTAACACTCCGCAAAGGTGAAGAATTCCTGCCACATCTTGCCCGCATCAAAGATAGTTTGAAATCAACTCGATTTAACCAGGAATAGTCCCGCAGGAGGACAACATGAGTCTCAAAGGCCCCAGCGACCACCCGAGTCAGTTGCGCAAAAACGTCAAGCTGCTTGGCACGATACTCGGCGAAATCATTTCAGATGCCGACGGGGTTGTCTTGTTCGAGACAGTGGAAGCGATACGACGGCTCTCGAAATCAGCGCGAGCTGGCTCTGACTTCTCTGATTTGCAGAATGTGTTATCGCCCATATCGAATGCAAAAGCACTGACTGTAGCCAGAGCGTTTGGTCAGTTTCTTACACTGGCAAACATAGCAGACCAGCATCACACCATTTCAGGCGAGTCAAACAACACTGCGCGAGACGTATTTACTGAAACCATTGAAGCGCTAAAGCAAGTCGGAGATCCAAATACCCTAGAGCAGGCACTCCAGGCACTGCACATCAATCTGGTGCTGACAGCGCATCCCACCGAAATCATTCGCCGGACCATGATCAATAAATATGCTGAGATTGATCATTGCCTCACCGAGTTAGATCGCGCGGGATCCCCAGATGAACAGGCACTCATACTATCCAGACTGCGCTCTTTGATAATGCAAATATGGCACAGCCGCGATTTTCGCGTACAACGCCCCTCACCGATTGATGAAGCCAAGGGCGGCTACGCGGTTGTCGAACGAAGCCTTTGGCACGCTGCACCCGCCTATTTGCGAGAGCTAGATCGGCTGCGCGAGGACTTAGGACTCGAGCCCGCGCCTCTGGATTCTAGCCCACTCGCGTTTTCAAGCTGGATGGGCGGAGACCGCGACGGGAACCCGAATGTTACAGCCTCCGTCACTCAACACACCTTACTGTTAAGTCAGTGGCAAGCAACAGATCTGTTCAGTCATGACATCAATAGACTGATCGAAGAACTCTCTATTACCGAGTGTAACGCGGCCATACGAGCCACGGTGGGTGAGCAGTCAGTAGAACCTTACCGAAGTCTGCTGCGCCCCTTACGAGACCAGCTCGAGCAGCATAGAGAAAAACTCATGCTCGCCATCACCTCGGGAGAACGGGCACCGGCACCGCTTACACTTGAGACACTGAGCACACCGCTACAAGAGGCCTATGACTCGCTGTGCGAATGCGGCATGTCGTTGATCGCGCAGGGGCATCTGCTCGACACACTGCGCCGAGTCGCGGTGTTTGGGCCACATCTCGTTACGCTGGATATTAGGCAAGAGTCGAGCCGTCACAGTGATGCAATGGCTGAGATCGTGACGGCGCTCGGTCTCGGTGATTACAAAGCGTGGCCTGAAGAACAAAAATGCACTTTCTTGATGCGAGAACTATTTAGCGCTCGCCCCTTGCTGCCACGAAATTTTGTGGGCTCCGCGGAAGTCACCGAAGTGCTCGACACCATGAAGGTGATCGCGTCTAATCCCCGCTCCGCTTTCGGAGCGTACGTCATTTCAATGGCCTCATGCGCGTCTGATGTTCTTGCGGTACATCTGCTTTTAAAAGAGGCGGGATGCCCCGAGCCGTTGCCTGTCAGCCCACTTTTCGAGACGCTGAGCGACTTAGAAAATGCACGCCCCGTCATTGAGCAGTTACTCAATTTAGATGGCTTTAGCGACTTCGTGGGTCATAAACTCATGGTGATGATCGGCTATTCCGATTCGGCCAAGGATGCCGGTGTTCTGGCCGCGGCTTGGGCGCAATATCGAGCTCAAGAATCGTTGGTTGAGCTGTGCGCGCGTAAACAAGTCGCTTTGACACTTTTCCACGGCCGAGGCGGCACCATTGGCCGCGGTGGCGCACCGGCCAAAGCCGCACTTATGTCACAGCCGCCCGGATCACTCACACAGGGGCTTCGCGTTACTGAACAAGGTGAAATGATTCGAACAAAGTTAGGGCTACCCAAGCTGGCAGAGCATACCCTGGCTTTGTACACCAGTGCGATTCTGCAAGCCAATGTCACCCCACCCCCCAGCCCGAGCACGTCGTGGCGAACGTGCATGGATTCATTGGCAACCTTGTCTTGCGATCATTACCGCAGCTACGTTCGTAACAACCCTCGATTTCTGGATTACTTTCGCGAAGCCACGCCAGAGCAAGAACTCGCGAATTTACCGCTGGGCTCAAGACCCGCTCGGCGCCGAGCAGGCGGCGGCATAGAAACATTGAGGGCCATTCCATGGATATTCGCTTGGTCTCAAAATCGCCTCTTGTTACCCGCTTGGTTAGGCGCAGGTGCCGCATTGACGCAACTTTGGCAACAGGACTCCGAACGGCAAACCATGCAAGAAATGGCCAAGCATTGGCCTTTCTTCGCGACTCGTTTATCCATGCTCGAAATGGTCTTTGCCAAAGCTGACCTCCAAATCGCAGAGTATTATGATTCGATTTTGGTGAGTGAAGAACTTTTACCCATGGGCGCAGCACTCAGGTCTCAGTTGCTCAGTGACGCGCAGGTATTGCTAGACATACTGGACCAATCGCGCCTGCTCGAAAATGACCCGTGGGGCCATGAATCCATCCGATTGCGCAACATATACACCGCGCCTCTGAACTTATTGCAGGCAGAACTACTGAAGCGTGAGCGGCTCGCTGGTGACCCTGAGGTCGAGCAAGGTATTATGGTCTCTATTGCCGGAATCGCTGCGGGTATGAGGAATACCGGGTAATGAACTCGAAGCCGTTTATCGTAGGCATCGCTGGCGGCTCCTGTAGCGGTAAAACCACGCTTGCACGCGCACTGGTGTCGCACCTAGGTCATTCGGAGCAGTCGGTCAGCTTGGTGATGCAAGACTCTTATTACGCCAATCTGAGCCATATGACCAAAGCCGAACGCGATCAAGTCAATTTTGATCACCCCGATGCACTCGACTTTGACTATATGCAAGCCCAGCTCGAGATACTGAATCGTAACGAAAGCATTCAAGCCCCGGTTTATGACTTCGCGCAACACCAACGCACGCAATCAACCGAACTTATCGCTGCTGCTGCAGTAATCGTGGTCGAGGGCACGCTCATACTATCGCAGCCCGCTCTCAGAAGCCTGTTTGACCTCTCTGTCTTTGTCTCGGCAGATTATGATTTGCGCCTAGGAAGGCGACTGGAGCGCGACATCAATGAGCGGGGGCGCACAAGGGCTTATGCGCAAAAGCAGTTTATGGAAACGGTCGAACCCATGCATCAAGCCTTCGTGGATCCCTCAGCGGCATTTGCGGATGTCTTGATAGACGGTTCGATTCCGACTTATCTCGCGCTTCAGCACCTTCTGATTGCTCTGCAAGACCAATCCGAACTCTTCTAAACTAGGCCACAAAAGCCCTCATATAACACTTGATTGACGCTCCGAAATCAGTGACTCTACTGGCTCGAAAAAAGTTACTCAAGCCAAATGCATCACTACTAGGAGCAATTATGTCAGAAGAAAATCCTGTTATTGTGGACATCGCCGATGGCGTTATGACTATCACGCTAAACCGACCCGAAGCAAAGAATGCGGTCAACAAAGCGTTGGCAGAAGGCGTTGCTGCAGCGATAGACCAACTTGAAGCCGACCCTGACCTGCGCGTTGCAATCATCACAGGCGCTGGCGGCACCTTTTGCTCCGGCATGGACCTGAAAGGATTTGTGCGAGGCGAGACGCCGATGGTTAAAGGCCGAGGCTTCGCGGGACTGTGTGAATATACCTGTGCCAAGCCGCTTATTGCCGCCGTTGAAGGCTACGCTTTAGCTGGTGGATTTGAGCTAGCCATCTCGTGCGACCTCATTGTCGCCTCAGATGCATCAAAATTTGGTATACCTGAAGTTAAACGCGGACTCGCGGCAGCTGCAGGCGGATTAGTCAAGCTTCCCAAACAGATCCCAATTCGTATTGCCAAAGAATGGGCACTTACGGGTGATTTTGTCAGCTCAACGCGCGCCTATGAGCTTGGCTTGATCAATGAAGTTGTTCCTGCGGGAAGCGCGCTGGACGCCGCTAAAGCACTCGCGGCGAAGATTGCCGCCAACGGTCCACTGGCGGTAGCGAAGAGCAAGGAAGTCGTAGACAACGCGCAGGATTGGACCAGCGACGTCATGTTCGGCAAGCAAAACGAGATTGTCATGCCCGTTATGACCTCCGAAGACGCAATTGAGGGTGCAACGGCGTTCGCCGAAAAGCGCGCGCCCGTTTGGAAAGGCCGATAAGGAGAACGAATATGGCTGAAGCATGGATCATCGATGCCTGCCGCACACCGCGCGGTATCGGCAAAAAAGGTAAGGGTGCACTAGCGCATCATCACCCCCAGCATTTAGGCGCCACCGTCTTGAAAGCGATTGCCGAACGCAACCAACTGAATACGGCCGAGGTAGACGACATTATTTTCGGCACCAGCTCCCAGCGTGGGCAACAAGGGAACGATCTTGCTCGCATGTCCGCACTCGACGCAGGCTACGATACAAGAGCCTCCGGTGTCACTCTGGATCGTTTCTGTGGCTCAGGGATTACCTCTGTGAATATGGCTGCGGCATCGATCATGAGCGGTTTCGAAGACGTCGTTATTGCGGGCGGATGCGAAATGATGTCGACCTTCGGATCAGACCCAACGCAATCACCATTCATCGACAGTGACAATTTGCGCCTCAGGGAACGTCATCCACAACCCCACCAAGGTATTTGCGCGGATGTTATCGCAACGCTCGAAAATATCGATCGGGTGGCCCTGGATACACTTGCAGTGGTCTCTCAACAGCGTGCGGCCAACGCTATCGCGAACGGTCATTTCAGCAAGAGTTTGGTGCCGGTTTACAACCTAGACGGCTCGCTGTCGCTGGATCACGAAGAGTTCCCAAGACCCAGCACAACGCTCGAATCGCTGAGCGCGCTTCAGCCTTCATTCGCGCCGATGGCCGACTACCCGCTTAATGAGTCGGGCTTAACCTACAAGCAGCTGGTCCACCAGGCCTATCCCGGTCTCGAGATTAAGCACGTGCATCACGCAGGCAACTCGTCTGGCGTCGTCGATGGCGCAGCCGCTATACTTTTGACCTCCCCCGAGTACGCCAAAGCGAATGGTATGAAACCGCGTGCTCGTATTGTTGCTATGGCCAATATGGGTGATTCTCCCGAATTGATGCTAAATGCACCCGTACCAGCAGCGCGCAAAGTGTTGCAAAAAGCGGGACTTCAACTATCGGATATCGACTTATTCGAGATTAACGAAGCCTTTGCCGTAGTGGCCGAAAAGTTTATTCGCGACTTAAATCTCGACCGAGATAAAGTGAACGTGAACGGTGGCGCCATGGCTTTAGGGCATCCAATCGGAGCCACAGGCTCACTGCTTATTGGCACCATTTTGGATGAACTCGAGCGACGAGATTTGCAATTTGGATTGGTAACGATGTGTGCGGCGGGCGGTATGGCACCCGCAGTCATCATCGAGCGTATCTAAATCACCTTGATAAGCGCTCAGTTCAGTGAAGACACTTCGCTGTCATGCTGGACTGAGCGATTCCCTCGGCCCTATAAACGCTAAAGGGCTTCAACACCCTCTAAATTCATACGATATTTTTCCAAACGCTCGCGTAGCTCAGAGCTGATTGGAGCACTCTTACCTTCTGATCCGTTCGCCAGCGTTGATGTATTTGCAGCCACACAATCGCCCTCTGCGTTGAACATTCCCACGCTCAAGGTATACGAACTGTTGCCTACTTTAGTCACCCCCACCCCCATCGTTACTCTGGCTGGGTAGTTCAATTCACGTAGGTAAAACAGGTGGCATGCCACGATCATGAGCCGATCGCGACGGCCAAAATGATGCAAACCTTGGGTCTCATGGAGGGCCATACCAAACTGTATGCGCGCCTCTTCGAACAAACGCGCATAGGCCACATTATTAACGTGCCCCATGACATCGCAGTCTCCATAGCGCACATCGGCCTGTATAACGAGTGGGTAGCGCTCTAGCTCACACTGATAGGATTTGTGCCTCATGCATCTCTCACTGCTGTTCTACCCAATTTAATGGGGGCTGATTTCAAGACCGCATCGGCTCGCCCGAGCACGACACCGTCTACAATATAGTCGCACGAGGCGAAAACAATTTCTCGCCCGCTTCGATTGACTCTCCCGTGTACCTCTAACCAACATCCGATTGGCACAGAAGAATAAAAGTTCATATTAAAACTGACGTGGACTGTGTAACGGTCCTTTCCCATAAGCTCACTGGTGGCGTGGCCCGTCGCTATATCGCCTAATGCCATCAAAAATCCGCCGTGGGCCATCTGACCGCCGTTACGGTATTTATCCTGCACCCACACCCCAATCACAACGCCTTGAGCATGGACTCGGTGATACAAATCCATCCCATCCGAAAAGGGGACGGGGACTTCGAAACGGCAGGGTAAAAATCCATCGGGAATGGTTTTGTCGTCTAACATAGCTTTGACCCAAAAACGTGTCGGCCCACTGTAGCAAAGTCATGTCATATCGCACTAACGCATTAGGCGTCACTCGTCGCAGCTACCCTTGCTCAAACTTTATGCTTTACTCACTGTGTTGAACGGCTGGGCTGTCTGATACAGCAAACCCGCACCGAGCTTTGCGGCACGAATCCAAGCAATAAACTCCGGATCAATGCTGATCGCGACGGCGCGCGCGTTCTGCTCTTCGGAAAACCCGACTACAATCGCCATACTCGACTCCGCACCGGTAGGGATAATCGTGTAGGTCTCAAGCCCATACACTCCCTGAGGTGACGTATTAACGCTCACGGGCTCCAAGGCATTCACTTGCGCCTGTAAGGAAGCATCGTGACTAGGGTGCCACTCTGACGGCGCCGTCGAATAAATACCCACAGCGTGTTTCGACAGAAAGCCGCCATTCGCTCCGACTATCCCGTAGGCACCCGAATCATCTCGCAATTTGTCGACCATAGACGCAATCGCATGCAGAGAATAGTTATTGCCGGGCCCACCAAAGAACGGAAGCCCACCGGTCACGGTATAGGGAATCGGGCCCGATATCGGCAAGTCGAAATGATCGATCACATTGAACACCGCGATGGGAAAACAAGAGTAGATATCCCAATACTTTAACTCAGATAGTGGGTGCCCCCATATTTCCAGTGCAGCACGATAAGCCAATATCATCGCGTCACTGCTTCCAAGATGAGTCCTCTCCAAAACCGGCTTCTCAAGCACATCCGCATGCGCATGCAGGTAAACGCGCTGCCGCATCGAAACACCGAGCTCGTCAGCAAGGCCGGACGACATCAAAACCACAGCAGCCCCTTGGTTCACCCAATCTCGCGCAACAACCGCCTTGGGGTGCGGATCCGCCACGATACGGTTTCGATCGCTGACCGTCGCGATTTCATCGGCAGTGAGCACCTTTGGGCTCATCGAATAAGGGTTCACTGCGGCAACTTCACTGAAGGGCGCAAAGAGCTCACCCATCTCACGGGCATAAGCCTCGGAGCTCAAATCCAACTGCAATCGACGCGCCTGTTCAAGTAGTGGGTACACCGATGTCGGCACCTGCGCTTTATGACGAATAAGTTCGCTCTCTGTCATAAAGTCGGTGTCCATCCCACCATCGATTACGGGATAGTCGCTGCTCTGCCACCAATCAAGCGTAAGCCCATCGGCTTTCGCTTTGCGCATGGTCGCGATGGCCTCAGCTCCGCAGATAACAGCCGCCTTTATCGTTCCATCGGCGATCTGCTGGCCGTAGATACCCACCCACTTTTGCGGCTCGTAGCCACACGCCCCCGAATGCGAAACGGAAACATCGCTAAACCCCAGCCGATCGGCTACGCATCCAGCAAAGTTATCGGGCCAACCGAATGGGGCAAGCAACGGCTGTATTTCCTTGGGCACAGAGTCCGGAAATGTGCGAATCACCGTCATGGCATTAATAGTAGATGCGGCAGCTGTGCCACACTGTGCCAACGCGCGCTCAACGGCACGAGAGGCCAATTCGACGGCGGTCAAGCCTTCGTAATCAGCGGCATTCAGACGCTCGACAATCTGCCCAACGCCCACAATCACCGGTGTGTTTGGATTCATTCTTGCACTTCCCTTATGACCGAATACGTCAGTTTAACGGACAAGGGAACCTCGGTGGGAGGTCAAAAATGTTCAAGTAAAATAAAAAACGCCGACAAAGCCGGCGCATAATAAAAGTGAACTGGATGGATACGTCAAATACCACAGCAACTTACGTGCCAAGGCCAAACAGGCCACAAAATGCCGTTTTTCACGCACCTTATCGGTAGAAGAACGAAGCGGGCTGCACCATGAAAACCTATTCGCACCAAACCGGTGCAAGTTTGCTCTTAGTTCAAAGGCGAACTAAGCAATGCGTACTCAATCATAGACTCGAAATAAGTCTGCAAGCTGCGCGCTTCTTCAATCGAGACCCACGAAAAGCACATTTGCTGCCCCTGACGCAACTGCCCTAGCACCGGCAAGTCTGCAGCCACGACCTGCCCTATCCGAGCAAATCCGCCTGTGGACTGCCTGTCTGCCATTAAAACAGTCAGCCGACCATGCGCGGGCACCTGAATAGTTCCAAATGCGGTGTAGCTAGAGACGATATCCGCACCCGGTTCACTCAAAGGCGGCGGGCAGTCTGCCTCTGTCTCAAGCGTAAGTGCCTGCCGGTTGGATTCTTTACCAACGGTAAACACGCCATGCTCACAATACTTCAAGAATGCCTTGGTCAATCTCGCTTTCTCAGGCCCCTCGATAAGCCTGATACGCTTGATTAAATTCGCAGACTGATACAGCTCGGCGCGTCGTGCCAAAGGATAGCTAAGCCCCCGCCAAGTCGTAGGATCACTCTCTAAGTAGGGCAAAGCTTGACCAATAGACACCGCATTGAGCGCGTCATCGCCGAGTGCCCGAGCCAAATCCGATGCACGACTTCCCAAAACCCGTGGAGTCTGCCAACCACCCAATACTGATATGTACGCTCTAGCTCCCTCTCGCACGAACCCGAGCGCCAACTCATCGCCGGCCTTAATGTAAATTTGTGACCACATGGGATGCTTCATGCCATTAACCTGCACGTCCACGTCAGCCCCAGTAACCGCGATTTGAGTCGGGCCATCGAATACCAATTTGTCGCCACCAAAGGTGCTCTCTAGCACAGCGCAGTCAGGTGCGTTTCCGAGCAAACGATTGCCAACGCGAGATGCAAAAACATCCATGGCGCCACTTGCGCGCACCCCTAAGTGTTCTAACTGGGTACGGCCTAGATCCTGGACCGTGGATAACAGACTGGTCTTAACTATCTTTGCACAGAGCATGCAGTCGCTTCTTGATTGAGTTTTACAAGGTGATACTAAACCGGTTTGAGTTTCCGCGCACCTTCAACTCGCTAATATCGTAGGCATAAAAAACCCCGGCATGCCGGGGTTTTTACATCTACTGTCTACGCTGCTTAGAAGCGGTAGCCTACCGTGATGCCGTAGGTACGTGGATCGAGCAAGAACTGGTTGGTGAACAAGCTAGACACCTGCGCAGTTGAGTACATACCGGTGATGTAGTCATCATCTAGAATGTTCTTGACCCACACATCGGTGTACCACTTGCCGTCAACGTCTTCGTAGCGAGCGCTGGCGTTCCAGACTTCCCAGGAGGGCGAGATGTCCTTCTTCTCGTTCTCGTTACGAGAGTACATCTGATCCTGCCAGTAGTAGTTGGTCGAAATGGTTAAGGGGTTACCCATCATTTCGGTCAAGTAGCTTAGGCCGATGTTGATGCTGGTTTCAGGCGTGTTAGCCAGGCTGTTGCCGCTTTGATCTTTCAAAACGCCTGGGCACAATCCATTAACGGGTCCTGCGTCACAATCTTCTGGCGCCACGTTGGTCAAGAAGTTGTTACCATTGATTGATACCAGATTCTCGGTCGTTCCCTTACCGTTCGGATCGGTGGTGTCGTAGACTTGATAGTCTAAGATTTCAGAGTCAATAAAGGAGCCCTGAGCACTCAGAATCCACTTATCACTTAGCGCCCACGTCAACTCAAGCTCGAGACCGCTGATCTCAGAGTCCGTATTGCCGTTCAACGAGGTTACGCCGACGATACGAGACACCTGCAGATCTTGGTAATCGTAGAAGAAATAGGTACCGTTCAAACGCATTGCGCCATCAAGCAGAGTCGCTTTCATGCCCATTTCAAAGGCGTCAATGAACTCGGGCTCGAAGGCTGCATTACGAGGATCGGCAATAACCAAGGGTGACTTCGGATCGATCGGGTTAAAGCCACCTGACTTAAAGCTTGACGAAGCCGTAGCGTAGAACATCACGTCATCACTATAGTCGTAGGTCAAGTTTAACTTCCAGCTTGTTTGGCTGTCCTCGTAAGTAGGATAGTAGAAGTCACCGTTATTCGCCTCGTTCGGCAACGCCAAGAAGGTCACGTACTGTGTACGCTGAACACCGTCTTTCTGCTCATCGCTGTAACGCAGACCCACAGTCGCCTTCAACTGATCCGTTACTTGGTAGTACAGCTCACCGAACACAGCCCACGTACTAACCTCATAACTACGCGAGTCGTTGTGGTAACCCTGCATATAAGGGTTTAATCGGTCAAAAGGATTATCCGGGTTACCCAATGGCGCGGGGAAGAACGCAGGGTTTACCGGCAACAAGGCGCCGATGAGAGCGAGACCCGAACTTCGCACTACGTAACCATTTTGGTTCTCAACATCCATGTAAAAACCGCCCAACTGGAAGTTAAGATCACCGTCAAAATCGGAAATCAAACGGATTTCAGCAGTGAACTCCTCCGCTGAGCTGAAGCTGCGGTCTGCGCCCCAGTTTTTCGTGAAGCTCTGATAACCACCATTTGGCAGCAAGGTAGGCACACCGTTGGCGACACCGGTCATCATGGGATTACCGGCCCAAAGCCCCACACCCGGAACGCCCGTCGCGATATCCGTCATGAACGGGACCAGAGCACCCGCACCCAAAGCATTAAGCGTTGGCGCGAGTGCCGCAGGTAAAGCAGGAACATTTGCCAAATTCGCCAATGCAGCTAACTGTGGTGCCCACGACTCCGACGCAACACTCTTCTCGTAATCTTCCGTAGAATCTACAAATGATTTTGAGTAACCCCCAAGCAAGCTCAGAGTCATGTCACCGAGATCCTGCTTGATGTCCAGTGTTACGATGGTTTCATCAGCCGCGTAGGTGGGCTCATAGTCCATGTTCACCGTACGCATGCCGTCCGGGTTGGTGTCAACGGCATAGTCGTCTGCCGGGAATAGCGCCTGCGCAGATAATCCAGCCATTGCAACCGCCTGCGCCTGAGCAGCCGCTGCACCAGCAGCATCGCCAGCAGCCGCGAGACCAGCCGCTTGCTGAGCCGCTAATGCAGCATGAACTCCGTAGATACCCGAAGCGATCGTACCGATCTGAGTGGTCAAAGTACCCGAAATACCTGATGCCGAATGAATGGTTTCATACACATCGTTATAGCCGGGCAAGCACCCTAAGATTCCATCTGGGTCCTTCTTACACGCCGATTTTTGCGAACGCGCACGCGAATCTTCTTCATCGAAGTGATGGATCGTTAAGTTGACTTCGGTCGAGTCTGTTGGAGTCCAGTTAACCGATAAGCGTCCGCCCCACATATCACGATCATCGATGTCGTTACCTGTAAACTGGTTCTCAATGAAACCGTCACGCTGCAGCTGCATACCGGCAAAACGCACTGCCAGGTTGTCTGTAATCGGCATGTTAAAGTAGCCGCGCATCTGAGTTGCGTTATAGTTGCCCGCTGTTAACTCGATGTGACCACTGGTTGCACTTGGGTCCGCCTTGTTGGTGATCACGTTGATCGCACCACCGGTGGTGTTACGACCGTACAGTGTACCCTGTGGACCACGCAGCACCTCTACCCGCTCGGAGTCAAAGTACTGGCCTTCAAACATACGGCTCGACCACAAGTACGCACCGTTCATGTGAATACCCACGCCTGCGTCACCAGCAGGGCCGATTGCGCCTGAACCGACACCGCGGATACGTACGTCGGCCGAGGTGAAGTTACCCTTGGTCATCACAAGACTGGGCACATTGAACTGCAGGTTCATTTGATCGTTGATCAGCTGTGCGTCCAGGTCGTCTTGTGAAAATGCGGAAACGGCGATTGGCGTATCTTGAATGCTGGTCGCCCGCTTCTCAGCGGTTACGATCACTTCTTCCAATTGCTGCGCCAAAGCGATTTGAGATGTAGCTGCAATAGCTGCAATACTTGTTGCTATAACGGTCTTTCTCACGATGTGACTCCTTCGTTATAATTATGTGAGGCGAGTCAACATTAACTAGCTTTTACGTATCTGACAACACCCTAAATTGGCGAAACGTCATTTTTTTGCATCGAACCGTTATTTTTTTTGGTCTTTTCGCGCGAATGAACATTAATTAACTCTTAAGAAACCGAACAGAATCACCGACTTGCAATCGATTCATGGGGTCCCGCGAAGTCGCAAAGAATTGCTCTGTAACCTGCGCTATGGGCCACCACCCCGTTAGGGTCTCGTTTGGTAATACGCCAATCTGCTTACCGCCAACGGCTAAGGTGTTCGCGGGTGCCTTGATAAGATCGATTCGACGCGGGCAGTGCAGTGACTCAGGAAGGCCGATCAAATAGGGCATCCCCGGCAAAAAACCTAACATGCCGACACAAAAGTCCGCATCTAAGATCGTATCAATTACCTCAGCTGGGCTCATGCGAACACTGCGCGCATACGCCTCTAGCTCTGTAGGCATCGAGTCAAAGCACACCGAGATATCCACGACCTTCCGTTCGACTGAATTCCCAGCGTGTGAGAAACCAGACAAATATTGCTGCCAATCGCTCAAGCCCCACCCCCGTGAAAAATCACTCACGGTCAAAGCGATATCACAATAGGTGGGCACCAACGCAGAGACCGCTCGATCCCCATGGAGCGCTTCGAACCAGTGTTGGATTACGCGAGTCATATCAACACTGATTTCTGACCCAAACTGAAGAAGCACGACATCTTCACTCAAAAAAGTCAGGTGTGGCAGAGGTTGAATCACGGCAAAAATATCAGCACCTTGGTGCCTCCCATGTCCGATAATGAAATATCCAAAGTTCCTTTATAGCTGAGCACGATATCCAGAGCGACCGCAAGTCCAATTCCCTGCCCCGGCTTGCTTAACTGATCAGCCCGACGCCCCCGAGCGAGCACGCTGTCACGAAATTCAGGAGAAATACCCGGACCGTCGTCGTCCACTTGAATCACGCAGCCGCCGGCCTGTGCTTTTACACTCACCCCCACAAAACGATCGCCGTATTTGCAGGCGTTATCAAGCACATTACCGAGTAACTCCATCAAATCTTGCTCGTCGATTCGGGCTTTTACCTCTTCTGTGTCAACCGCTATCTCTAAATCTCGGTCCGCATACACCCGAAGCAAAGTATTACGCAACCTTTCCACCACAGTGGACACGCGGGTCTTCACCATGGGCGCCGCGCTCGACCCAACCGCGCGCGACAAGTGCCATTGAACCAGTTCGTCCATCCGGGAGACCTGATCAGGCAGAACCTGCGCTGCGTCCGGGGCTTCTAAGTCCAGACCTTTCAGAACCGCGAGAGGCGTTTTTAAACTGTGCGCCAAATCGGATAAGGTATTACGAATGCGATCTCGTCTCGACTGCTCTGAAGCAAGTAACATATTTACGCTGTGGGTCACAGGTTGTAGCTCTATCGGCCAGTCACCGGACAATTGAAATTGCGAACCATCCTCTATGGCGGAAAGCTCGCCGCTCAGACTTTCGAGAGGCCGCAGCCCCCAGCGCATAAAAAGAAACTGCAGTAACATGAGGGCACCCAGTGCAGCAGCGCCGCCAAACCAGAGTTTGCGACTCAAACCATTCAAGTTTTCCTCAACTTCCAGTGTACTTTGTGCTACCACAAAACGGAGGTCTTGCATGCCAAAATCATCCGTAACCCAAGTAACGGGATAGCTCGTGACCAGAACCGACATACCGGACAACTTGCTGGTGACGAATTCGCCTTTTTTGTCTTCAATCCCTTTAATGGCCAAGCTATTCTGATAGACGCCGACATCAAAAGATAAAGACTGCCAGAGAATGCGCTTGTCTGTACCGATAACCCATGCGCTCAGACCACTGCCCAACTGCTGCAGACGGGGATCCAGAAACGCCGTTGGTATCTGCACCTCTCCATCATATTCAACCTGTGCCAGAAGATTGTATATGTGTAGCTCCGCTCGCGACCCCAGCTCACGGTAAGCACTTTCTCGATTAAACACCTCGAGCAAGGTTAGGATGAACACAACAAAAGCGAAATAAACAACGAAAGCCGCTACCAAAGACCGCGCCAGTATGGATTTCCCCCAACGGCTCATACATGCTCTCGGAGTGAGAAGCGGTAACCTGCACCTCGGACCGTCTCAATCACAGGCTCAGATAAGACAACGGCAAATTTCTTTCGCAGGCGACCAACCAAGACTTCTAGAACATTAGAGTCGGTATCTTCATCTCTGTCGTACAGCCTCTCTGACAAACTCGTTTTGGATCGAAGATCGCCAGCAGCGCTAGCCAGTTCTGCCAGCAAATTAAATTCAAAACTGGTCAATGAGATCTCGGTAGCACCAACGAACACCCGCCTCGAGCCGAAATCAATGCGAACACCAAGATCATACTCTGTCGTGTTCTGCGACCGACCTCGGGCACGCCGAAGCAATGCGTGAATACGGGCGACCAATTCCTCAATATGAAAGGGCTTGGTCACGTAATCATCTGCGCCGGCTTCTAAACCCTCTACTCTCCGATTCCAATCGGATCGAGCTGTCAGGATCAGGACGGGTATCTCGATACCTTGTTTACGCCAGCTCTTAAGAACCTCCAAACCGTCTCGGTCAGGCAGCCCCAGATCAAGCACAACCAGGTCGCATGGGTAGTTTTTTAGCGTAAAATCCGCCTCTGCGGCATCGGGCGCAAGGAGTACAGCGTATCCCGCATGCTTCAGGCCATCGCCCAATGAGCTCAGGAGCCTCGGCTCGTCTTCAACAATGAGGATTCGCACAGTTTCAATCTTCGATAAATACAGTAACCAAACGGCCACCCGACAAGAGCATTCGAACTTTGTATCCGCCCTCCACTGCGGCAACACCAAGAGCTCGCCCCCCAAAATCATTTTCAGCGCGAGCCACCGCTTTACGCTCGCCTGCTCTCAGGTCCGGGCCCTTGAACTCTGAGCGCGGCAGCGGCACTAATGAACGTGTCTGAGCCGACTGATAATGCCCCTCTCCTCGACTCTGCCTCGGTTCAGCATAGGAATTCGAGACGCCCTGTAACAACAACAGGGCGATTGGAAAAACCAGTGATGCTCGAATTATTCTACGCATAACAAAGTTCACCTAATATAAAGGACGCACCGATATTTCAAGCGGTAGCGTTGCACCAGGGTGTCGATCCGTGATGGTTTCATAGGTTGTTCCATCGTACTCATAGCGAACGCGGTAGCCTGTAATCTGGGTGTACTCGCGAATTTCGTAATCAGTATCGCACACTTCTCGGTTAACGTATTCAATCCGCTCATATCGATCTCGTGCAATGTCATGCCCAATCGAACCACCCAGCAAGGCGCTTGCGCCAATTACTAGGCTTTTTTTCGAGCTGTTCCGCCCAAGTTCGCTCCCGACCGCCCCGCCAATAATGCCGCCTAGGAGCGTCGGGGTTAAACTTCGATCACGGTCGTTTCGCGAAACTCGGACCGACTTCACGCGACAGCGCTCAATTGGAACACGCTCTTCTACTCGCTCAGTCATAGTAATAACGTCTTTCACGGGTACGTCGATAACCTGAGTGCTTGCGGCAGCACCTGACATCAGCCCAAGGCTGATCACCGATACGGCGGCACTCCAATTACGTCGGCTTGTGTTAGGTCTATTTGCTTTACTGTTCATCTTAAGCCCTCCATTTAGTGCTCAAGGTTAGAGTAAACAGACCTAACTGAACCGAGGCTGAACCAATGTAATAAATACCGGCCTCGCCCTATTTGAGTTGCGGCGGAATATCCTCTACATTTAATGCCGTTACCATATCGAGACTTCACAACATGAGACTGCTGCTGGTTTGCGTACTTTTGATCCCCAACCTCTGCTTCGGCTGGGGCCAAAATGGCCACAGGATTACGGGGACCATCGCTGAATCGATGCTGACGCCCAAAGCTCAAAACGGAGTGCGAATGATACTTGGCAATGAGACACTCGCTGAAGCCTCCACTTGGCCCGATTTTATGCGTTCAAGTGAAGATCCATTCTGGAAAAAATCGTCCCCTTTACACTATGTCACCGTGCCTGAAGGTGAGACCTATCACGAAGACCATGCGCCACCTCAAGGGGACGCCTACCTAGCGCTCCTTCGCTTCTCAGAAGAAGTAACATCCCCCACAGCCACAACAGACGAAAAGGCCCGAGCACTCCGGTTTATCGTGCATATCATTGGTGATTTGCATCAGCCGCTGCATGCTGGTAACGGCAAAGACCGCGGCGGTAATGATGTCAAAGTCACCTATTTCGGGGAGCCAAGCAATTTGCATCGCGTGTGGGACACCCAAATTATAGAAGGGCAAAATTTGTCCTACACTGAATACACGCAATTCATAACTCGTACTCTTAATGATCAGAAGATCAAAGCTTGGAGCACCGTGGACCCAGTAGTCTGGATAAGCGAAAGCACGGTGATTCGCGATCGGATCTATCCTGAAGACGACAGACTCTACTATGAATACCCTTTTAAGCATTTAGACACCTTAAACGAGAGATTACTCCAGGCAGGCATTCGAATCGCGACTTACCTGAACCAGCTGTTTGAATAGCGTCATCGCGGGGATTGAGCTCGAACTCAGCTTCAAGCCCATTAAACATCTTTATCTGCGGATTGATCCCAACACCGGTGAAATTAAAATTTCGGCGCCTGTAGGCACACAAAAAACGAGCATAGAGCGCTTTGTTCGAGAGAAATACGACTGGATACGAGCGCGCCAGAACAGAGCTAAGCAAAACGCCAAATCGCTTTGGGGCGCAGAATCTAGGGAGATCCCGTTTCAGGGGCTTATGCTCTCTGTCTCACCCAAACCTGAGGTGCGACGGGCACACTATTTACCAGCGCAAGGCCCCGGGGATATCGCCGTTTTAGAAGTTCCTCTCGATCAGAGCAAACGTAAAAGCGCAATCGATCAATTTTATCGGGATCAACTCAACAGCTGGATTACTCGTTGCGCACCCGAATGGGAGAAGAAGCTAGGGATTCAGGTAAATCAATATCGTGTCCGCAGCATGCGAACGCGTTGGGGAAGCTGCAATATCAGAGCAAAACGGGTTTGGCTCAATCTGTGGCTCGCCGAAAAACCCATAGAGCAAGCTGAGCTCGTACTCGTGCACGAGCTGGCACACTTGATCGAGCCTTCACACAGCAAGCGATTTTACGCCATCTTAGATGCACACTTGCCGAACTGGCGCGAACGCGACAGGGCGCTCAACCGCAGGGGATAGTCCGGTCTTGCAATCTACTGAATCAAGTGACCCCATGTTGGAGAGAGCGTTTGGCTGACGCCGGGGGACTGATGAAGGGGTCGGATGAAGGGGGGGAGTACCCCCCCCTCTGAACCGCGCCGCCATTCGAATCGCACCGCTCCCAGATTACTGATATGACAGCCTTACTGACCCACTGCGGGTGGGACGGTACTATCAAGCGAGTGGCGATGAATGCCATCCCCCGTTGACTGCGCAGCCCCAAAATAACAGGCAAAAAAAAGCCTCGGCCGTTAAGTCGAGGCTTTTCGAATATGGCGCGCCTGGCACGATTCGAACGTGCGACCGCCTGATTCGTAGTCAGGTACTCTATCCAGCTGAGCTACAGGCGCGTGGGATGCGAATACTATGGATCACACCGGCAAAAGTCAAGGCGATCACGTGGAGTTTTTTAGGTTTTTACGCAATCAAGTCGTCGGGGGTTTGAAAACCGCGATCCACGGCCTGAAAGCTTCGGGAAGCCAAACACGAGTCTGCTTGAGTATCGGTAAAACAAGACATAGAGCCCGGTCTCGCTGCGTTTGAGTCCGACGGGTCACGGTCTCAAACGCAACGCTCCTGACTCAAACAGGTTCAGCACTCCTGAAAATGACAGTGCCCTGACACTAGCCTCTATGGATTGTCATATTAGGGGGGTAGATTGTGACTAATTGGCGCATCATAGTCTTTGCATTTATGCGTAAACTTGCCCAAAATTCGCGCTTTAAAATTGGCACTAAACAGGACGATTGCCGATGACGCTGACCGCAAGCCACGAGCCTCCTCAAGGGCTTTCACTGCCCCCCGAATGGTCATACAACGACAGCGCCAACCTCTACGGCGTGAGAGACTGGGGCGCCGAGTACTTTGATGTCAATACAGCAGGCGAAGCCATCGTAAAAGTACCCAGCAACGGCGGTTCTATTGAAGTGCCGATTATCGAGGTAGTCGAGGCTATGCGCCTTCGCGGCCTTGAAATGCCCGCCGTTCTGAGAATCGAAAATCTGCTGGACCATCGCATCACCGCCATAAACGAAGCCTTCAAGCGTGCGATTGAAAACGCAGGTTATCAAAATGAATATCGCGGCGTATTCCCGATCAAAGTCAATCAGCAGTGTCATGTAGTAGAAGAAATTGCGGATTACGGCTCGCGCTACCATCACGGCCTGGAAGCGGGCAGTAAAGCCGAGCTCATTATCGCGCTAACACAGCTCAAAGATCATAAATCGCTGATCATATGCAATGGGTACAAAGATGCGGAATTCGTTGAGCTCGGCTTGTACGCTCGCAAGATGGGAATCAACTGCGTTTTTGTGCTCGAAACACTGGGCGAGTTAGACATTATTATCGAGCGGAGCAAGGCGCTGAACATTGAACCCGCTATCGGCGCGCGCATCCGTCTGGCTTCCATGGTGGAAGGCCACTGGAACGAAGACAGCGGCGACCGTTCGATCTTTGGATTATCCACCGACGCATTACTTACCGTCGTAGACCGACTACGGGAGCACAACTTGCTGCATTGCATGAAGATGCTGCATTGCCACCTCGGCTCCCAAATACCCAATATCCGCAACATTCGTTCGGGTGTTCTTGAAGCCTGCCGTTACTACGCCGGTCTAGTCGCTGAAGGCGCAGAGATGGGCTACATCGATCTAGGTGGTGGTTTGGCTGTCGACTACGAGGGGCGGCGTTCGAACGAAACCCACAGCATGAACTATGGGCTCGATGAATACTGCACCAACATTATTGAGACGCTTCAGGAGAGTCTCGATTCAGAGGAAATCCCCCACCCTGTCGTGATAACCGAATCTGGGCGCGCCTTGGTGGCCTATTCATCCATGTTGCTGTTCAACGTGCTGGACGTTCGGGATCACAAACCGGGCAAGCTGCCCGAAAATATACCCGATGAAGGGCATGATCTTCTGCACAATCTTCGTGCCGTATTAGACAGCGTAACGGTGACCAACCTGCAGGAATGCTATAACGATGCACTTTACTATCGAGATGAAGTGCGGGAACAATTTCACCGTGGCCAAGCCACATTGCGCGAGCGAGCCATGGCGGAAAACATTGGCCTTGCGATACTCGACAAGATTGCGGGCTTACTGCCCGAAGCGAAGCGCGTTTCAGCGGAACTCGACGACTTACCTGTTCTACTAGCCGATATTTATTACGGCAACTTCTCGCTCTTCCAGTCGCTACCAGATATTTGGGCTATCGATCAAATTTTCCCTGTTATGCCCATTCATCGCCTTAACGAAAAACCAACTCGACAGGCGGTTTTGGCGGACATCACGTGCGACTGCGACGGTAAGATCGACCATTTTTGCTACGAGGGCGAAATACATCGCACGATCCCTCTTCATACCTTGAACCAAGACGGCGAATACTATCTGGGCGTCTTTCTGGTTGGAGCTTATCAAGAAACGCTGGGCGATCTGCACAACCTGTTCGGTGACACCAATGTGGTCAGTGTGCATATCAATGAAGATGGCGGCTTTGAATTCCGTAAAGAATTCCATGGTGATAGCATCGCAGACGTACTCTCATACGTGGAATACGAGCCCAAATATATGCTGGAGCAGTTTCGTCGCAACGCAGAGCAGGCGGTTCGGGAAGGACGTATTAACGTCGCCATGCGCCAAGAAATGCTACAAGCCTTCCGTGCAAGCTTGTACGGTTACACTTTCTTTGAACGATAACGAGGGTATTCCATGTCCAAAGTATTAATTATTGGCGCCGGCGGCGTTGGAGCGGTAGTAGTCCACAAGTGCGCGTCTCTACCTGAGACCTTTACCGAGATCACCCTCGCCTCACGTACGCTCTCAAAATGCGACGCGATTGCGGCGCAGCTCGATCGCCCCATCAAAACGGCGCAAGTGGACGCCGACAGCGTTGAAGAGCTCGTTGCGCTGATCGCGGCGGAGAAACCCGACCTTGTTTTGAATGTGGCTCTACCCTACCAAGATCTAACGATCATGGACGCCTGCTTGGCGACGGGCGTGAACTACTTGGACACGGCCAACTACGAGCCCCTTGACACCGCTAAATTCGAATACAGCTGGCAATGGGCTTATCAAGACCGATTTAAAGAGGCTGGCCTCATGGCTTTATTGGGTAGCGGCTTCGACCCAGGTGCGACCAACGTATTTACCGCATACATTGCAAAACATTATTTCGACGAGATACATGAACTCGACATTATCGATGTAAACGGCGGTGATCACGGCTACCCCTTTGCTACCAACTTTAACCCCGAGATCAATATCCGAGAAGTCACAGCGGAATGTCGCCACTACGAAGACGGCGAGTTCGTGACGACCCCAGCGATGTCACGCAAAGCGCGATTTACGTGTCCCGAAGAAGTGGGCACCTACAATATCTATCGCATGTACCACGAAGAACTCGAATCGTTGGTTCTCAACTTTCCCTCTCTCAAGCGCGCGCAGTTTTGGATGAGCTTCGGTGACAGCTACCTGAAACATCTTGAAGTGCTCGGCAACGTGGGCATGACTGGAATCGAACCGGTGGAGTTCCAAGGTACGCAAATCGTGCCCATTCAGTTCTTGAAAGCACTGCTACCTGACCCTAGCACCCTAGGACCACGAACTAAGGGCAAAACTTGCATCGGCTGCGTCGTAAAAGGGATCAAAGACGGCAAAGAGAAGATCGTTTATTGCTACAACATCAAAGACCACCAAGATTGCTACAAAGAAGTCCAATCGCAGGCCATCTCATACACAACGGGTGTGCCCGCCATGATCGGCGCAAAACTCATGCTCGAAGGTACTTGGACAGGGCAAGGGGTATTTAATATCGAACAACTCGACCCCGATCCTTTTATGCAGGGCTTAAACGAGTATGGCTTACCCTGGAAGGTCATCGAGCTCGACAGCTTTGAGTTGAGCGACTAATGAACCCCATGCTGACCGACTTCAGCCGGCTCGACCTGAGTCGGCTACCTTCGCCTTGTTTCGTCGTAGATGAAATAGCGGTGCAACAGAACCTCGCCATATTGCATGAAGTCGGTGAGCAAAGCGGTGCCAAAATCCTAGCGGCACTGAAAGCATTCTCGATGTTTGAGCTTGCCCCTTTGTACCAAAAAACCCTTTGGGGGACGTGTTCAAGCGGCTTACACGAAGCGCTTTTAGCAAATGAATACTACCCCGGTGAAGTCCATGTATTTTCCGCTGCCTACACCGAGGCGGATCTTACAGAGATACTTAAAATAGCTGACCACGTCGTATTTAACTCGTGTTCGCAGTGGCTCCGCTTTAAAAATCTTTGTGCAAGGGCGCAAGAGCAGAGATCCGGTTTGTCATT
>JAUHWV010000174.1 GCA_030427335.1 Gammaproteobacteria bacterium
CGCGACGATTTAGTATTAAGCCGCACTCAACGTGGTGCGTGTAGGGAAACTGGTCGAAGATCGCCCAGTTGTCTACTTGGTGTGTTGCAGCCAAATTTTCTAGGTCGCGCGCTAAGGTCTCTGGGTTACAGGAAATGTAGACTATTCGATCTATGCTGCATGCCAATTGGGTTGAGTCTGCATCCAGTCCTGCACGCGGGGGATCGACTAAAATCGTTTTGAAATTAAAATCCTCGATAGTATGACTGAGCTCACCCAGACGTTTGAATTGCCGCTCCTTGCGTATAGCCTGAGCTGTTTCAGAGGCATTGAGTCGCGCGATGCTTAAGTTAGAAATTCCATTGATAGCAATATTTGTCTGCGCTGCTTTGACCGACGATTTAGCGACTTCGGTTCCCAGTACGTGCCTGAAACAGCGGCTGAGGGGAATGCTGAAGTTGCCCAAGCCGCAATAGAGTTCAAGCAAATCATGCGCTACGTTTCCGACCCGAGCGGTCACCCAATTGAGCATTGCCTCGTTGATCGTGGGGTTAGGTTGAGTGAAGCCCTGTTCAAAATAGATGTACTCGTATATTTTCTCTTGTACTCGCAGGCGCTCCGTTACAGTGTCGCCGCTAATAACAATCCGTTGCTTGCGGCTACGCCCAATCACTTTGATTTTTAACTCTGTCTCGAGTTCTCTAGCGGCTTTGCACCAGATATCGTCCAGCTTCCGATGGTAGATCAGCGTCACCAGGCATTCACCTGTAGTTGTACTTAAAAACTCTACTTGGAATAAGCGGTTTCGCAGCGTGTCCGCGCGTAAAAGAGCGCTCCTTAATACCGGCATCAGTCGGCGAATATGGCTGCTGCCAAACGGATAATCGTCTACTCGAAGCGGTTGCTTTGGGTCGTTTGGGTCAAACATCGCGTAGAAGAGATCGGAGCCGTCATGCCAGACTCGAAATTCGGCTCGATAACGAAATTCCTGCACCGGCGATCGGAATACATCAGGCTCATCGCTCACGAAAGGTTCAAGAAGCGCCCGGGTTGAGTCGATTTTAGCGGTTAGCAGAGCTTCGTATAAGTCGGGTTGGAATTGATTTGGTAACAAGTTGAGTCCAATTCATTGCTGGCAGAACGGTTTGTGTATGCGCGCGCTCGGCCTTTAGGGTTTTATTCGGGTTTAACCGATTCTAGGTTACTTCAGTGTGCCGACGTAAAACGCCGAGAGAGCAACTAGGCGAGTGGCCAAAACACCGTGTGGGCGTATTGTATGCTAAGTTGAGCCCATTCGTCGTAATCAATCGTTCGAAAGTGCGTCAAGTCTTTCGCGCCAAGCGACCTGAGTTGGTAGACAACACCGAACTGCTCTCGAAGCCACTGTGTTTGGTGCTCGTCGATTTGCTCAGCGCAGTCGAGTAGAAGAGCGTCGCACTCGGAAAACGCTGTTAGCGACTCGTGCATTAGCTTGGTTAGCTGCGAGAGCGAGGTAAAAATGATAAGCGTTCGAGCCGAGGTCATAGACACAGTATTCGATCTTTTGGTCCAATCTGAGCAGTAAAATCGCTTTCTAAAATGCGCGTGATCCCGCCGAACTCACTGAACAGTTCCCGTTCTCGTTGTGAAGGTGGTGGCGAGTTTGCAGCACTAGACGGAATCCACACGGTAACGCGTTGATTCATAGCGAGATAGGTCGCGCCCAAGTCAAAGGACAGTCCGGTGTCAGCGTTGGCGATAATGTGAATCTGCATTATAAGGGGGCATCCGGGAACGAAAAGACCCGGTCGACCTCAGATGACAGCGCGATCCACGTTGCGTGTCCTATGATCTCGATGTCCTCTACCGCGGCCGATGTTGCTGTCGCTGCCGCACCGTTGGAGCACAGATAGAGGCAACATTCGCGATCACGCGCTAGTTCTTGCCATTGAAGCAAAAGGGGGGCGTATTCTGGCTTAATTAGATCGACTGAGCGCCCAGCGAAGTAGATAAGCTGCAGCGATGTTTGCTTCGCTAGTGCACCGGCGAAGTGATAAGCGTGGCGATGCGGATGGGTGCCGGCGGAGCTTGCGATTAAGAGCGCTGTCTTCATAGAAAAAGGGCGACCATCGGTCGCCCGGTAATCGAACTACTGGTTATTCATCGCCGCCAAAGGCACCCAACAGATGCAGTAGATGGATGAATAAATTGTAGATGTTGAGGTACAACCCCACCGTCGCGCGGATGTAATTGGTTTCACCGCCGTTGATAATACGACTGGTGTCAAACAGAATGAGGCCCGACATGATCAGTACCGCGGCCGATGAAATGGTGAGTTGAAGCGCGGGGATTGCTAAAAAGATATTGGCAATAGCGGCGACGATGATCACCAAAAGACCAACCATTAAAAAGCCACCCAGGAAACTGAAGTCCTTCTTAGTGCTCAACGCATAAGCGGACAAGCCGAAGAAAATCAGAGCCGTTCCCCCCAATGCCTGCATAACTAATGCGCCACCATTGGGTAGGGCGAGATAAGCCGAGAGTAGTGGTCCAATTGACGCGCCCATCAGTGCGGTGAAAACGAAAATCGCGGGTAGTCCCTTTGCTGTGTCAGCCATTTTGTGAACTACGAAAAGCATCGCGAATCCCGCGAGCATGCAAACAAGTGCTGCGCCCGAGCCTAGCCCCAGTGCCATCGATGTACCTGCGCTGATCGCGCTGACGACCAATGTCATGGCAAGCAATAAGTAGGTATTGCGAAGCACCTTATGCGTGCTGACCAGTGACTCCAGTTGCGATGGTGTTGAAGTGTAGACAGTTCGTTCCTGCATGTTTGTACTCCTTGATTAGCCAGTTGTCTGTAACTTATGGTTTCCTTAACGCACAAGCACACCCCAATAGTAATGATGATTTTTAAAATTTCCAGCTCTTTAGGACGAAAAAAAACCGGCGCGAGGCCGGTTTTCAGCGAGTCTATACCTAGAGATCTGGTGTCAGTAATTTCCATTCGGTGGTCTGATCTGACAACAGGGTGTACTCATACGATACCCTGGTGCCGTGAGGCAGATTGTTAATCTTTTGCAGAACGTCTGTATCTGCTTTAAGTGCTTCGCCTCTCGACAAGTCGCACGACGCTCTTCGCGTTGCTGGCTTAGCCGATTTGAAGTCGACGTAAACGTTGAGGCCGCGATCAGCCGCTGCCGCTTTGTTTACGACTCCTTTGAGAATACAATTTTGTTCGACGTCGCCAGCGTTGGCTGTAGCTCCAATCAGAGCGGCAGTTGCGAGTCCGGACACAGCTATAAGTTTTTTGATCATAATTACTACTCCTATTGAGTTATCTGTCATCTCGACAGTTTCACAGCGGTGTAATGAAGTTGTAATACCGCTGTAACAAACATAAGGTAGCGCTTTTTTTTGGGGTTTGCAATATATCTGTAACCTTGTTGTCATAAAAATGTGAATCCAGATGCTCTCGGGAGGATGCTACTCGACTATCGTCGGATGTTTTTCCGCTAATGCTCTGGCACACTAGCGGAATTACCGAATACGGTTTGACCGGGGGATGGAATGGCGACGTTTTTGGAGACGTACAACCGAAGTATCAATACACCGGATTTATTTTGGCAGGAGGCGGCTAAAGGTATTGATTGGTATCAGGAACCTAGTGTTATTTTAGATGAGTCTGGGGCCCCAGTTTACCGCTGGTTCAGTGATGGTATTCTTAATACCTGCTTCAATGCACTTGACCGGCACGTGCTCGCAGGCAATGGCGAAGCAGCGGCTCTGATCTACGACAGCGCAATGACCGGAGCAAAAAGAACCTATTCCTACAGCGAACTGCTGGACGAAACGGCCCGTTTTGCGGGCGTATTGGCGGAGCGCGGTGTGGCTAAGGGTGACCGCGTGCTTATCTACATGCCAATGATCCCAGAAGCGGTGATTGGGATGCTGGCCTGCGCTCGGATCGGTGCGATCCATTCCGTTGTCTTCGGTGGTTTTGCGGCCAATGAGCTCGCTAAACGGATTGATGATGCAAAGCCGAAGGTCATTTTGGCGGCGTCTTGTGGCTTAGAGCCCGCCCGGATCGTACCCTACAAGCCCTTGGTCGATCAGGCGGTTGAGATGAGCGAAAGCGGTATTGACTCCGTTATCTTGTTCCAGCGCGAAGCCTGCAGGGCATCGATGATGCCAGGTCGTGATTTTGATTGGGTTGAATTGTTATCTCAATCTGCCCCCGTCGATTGCGTTGCCGTGATGGCGACGGATCCGCTCTACATACTCTACACATCGGGTACGACAGGTCAGCCGAAAGGGGTGGTCCGCGATAATGGCGGACATGCGGTGGCTTTGAATTGGTCTATGAAGCACATTTACGATGTCGAGGCAGGGCAAGTGTTTTGGGCGGCGAGTGATGTTGGTTGGGTCGTCGGCCACTCTTACATCGTTTACGCGCCGTTACTGGCCGGGGCGACCACCCTGATGTATGAGGGAAAACCTGTTGGCACACCGGATGCCGGAGCTTTCTGGCGGATTATTTCCGACTACGGGGTAAAAGTGTTGTTTACCGCACCCACGGCATTTCGGGCGATCAAAAAGGAAGACCCCAATGGCAGTCTTATTGGGCGGTATGATTTGAGTTCGCTTTCGGCTCTATTTCTGGCCGGTGAACGTACAGACCCCGACACGCTGCATTGGGCTC
>JAUHWV010000175.1 GCA_030427335.1 Gammaproteobacteria bacterium
GTTGATTCGCGAGCTACCTATGTACGTCGATATTCAAGCGTCACCAGTCTCTCCTAAGGTCGTAACGAAAGGCGAGGAATCCATTCAAGATGCGGGTTTGCCGTCTTGGATTTATCCTTTGGTGAGTGCACTGGTTGGCTTTAGCTTGCTTCTATGGGTGGTCAGATCAATCCAAGAGCGTCGCCGTCGTCAACGTATTCAAAGAGCCAAGATGAGTCAAGACGAGCGCGATGCGCCGCTCATCAATATGCGCTCTGAAGACGACTAAGCCGATTGACTTTTAGGGGGCTTGCGCGATCTGCCGGCTCCCTGTAGCCTTCAGCCCCTGATTACAAAGGTATAAAGGACAGCTTGTGAAACAATTTCAGGGTACCGAACGTTACGTTGCAACCGATGACCTGCGAATGGCGGTGAACGCCGCTGTGGCGCTTAAACGCCCTTTATTGATCAAAGGAGAGCCAGGTACGGGGAAGACCATGCTAGCGGAGGAAGTTGCGGCTGGCTTGGGTATGCGTTTGATTCAGTGGCATATCAAGTCCACGACCAAAGCTCAACAAGGTCTGTACGAATATGATGCAGTGTCGCGGCTACGTGATTCGCAGTTGGGTGACGATCGAGTCCACGATATTGCCAACTACATCAAGAAGGGCAAGTTATGGGAGGCCTTTGAAGCCGATGAGCAAGTCGTCCTTTTGATTGACGAAATCGACAAAGCGGATATCGAATTTCCAAATGATTTGCTGGTCGAAATTGATCGTATGGAGTTTTTTGTATACGAGACCGGTGAAACGATCAAAGCGAAGCAGCGCCCCGTGATCATCATTACGAGTAACAATGAGAAAGAGCTACCGGATGCATTCTTGCGCCGCTGTTTCTTCCATTTTATTAACTTCCCTGATCGCGATACCATGCGCCAAATCGTCGATGTGCATTATCCCAATATCAAACAGAGCCTCGTTAATGAAGCACTTGAGGTGTTCTTCGATGTGCGCGAAATTCCTGGTCTCAAGAAGAAGCCGTCTACGTCTGAGCTTATCGACTGGCTCAAACTGTTAATGGCAGACGATATTCCCGATGAAATTTTGAAGGACAGAGATCACACCAAAGCCATTCCGCCGCTTTATGGTGCTCTACTCAAAAACGAGCAGGATGTGCATTTGTTGGAGCGGCTCGCTTTTATGCATCGACGAGAGACGCGCTAAATCGATGTTGATTAATTTCTTTCAAGGTCTTCGTGACGCGGGCGTTCCGGTAACGACTCGGGAGCTCTTGGATTTGTTTGAAGGGTTAGAACAACACATTGTTTTTGCTGATCTGGACACGTTTTATTTCTTTAGCCGAACGTGTCTTGTTAAAGATGAAAAGTACTTCGATCGTTTTGATCGAGCCTTTAGTGCCCATTTCAAAGAACTCGAGAGTCTAGATGGTGTTATCGAAGCCTTGATTCCAGATGACTGGTTGCGCAATGAGTTCATGAAGCAACTCTCGGATGAAGAAAAGGCAAAAATAGAGTCTTTGGGTGGGCTAGAAAAACTCATCGAAGAATTCAAAAAACGGCTCGAGGAACAAAAAGAGCGGCATGAGGGCGGTAACAAGTGGATTGGCACCGGTGGTACCTCTCCCTTTGGGCAGCAGGGCTACAACCCGGAAGGGATGCGAGTGGGCCCTAACGGTGGGCAAAAAAAGGCTTTGAAAGTCTGGGATCGGCGTGATTTTAAGAATCTGGATGACTCCGTTGAGTTGGGCACGCGAAACATTAAAATGGCTTTGCGACGGCTGCGTAAATTCGCACGGAGTGGTGCGGCTGATGAACTCGATCTAGACGACACGATCCGCTCAACAGCGCGAAACGCGGGGTTACTAGACATAAAAATGGTGCCCGAGCGTCATAATGCCGTGAAAGTGCTTATCTTTTTTGATGTCGGCGGCTCAATGGATCCGCACGTTAGAGTGTGCGAGGAACTCTTTTCTGCCGTTCGCACGGAGTTCAAGCACCTAGAGTATTTCTATTTTCATAACTTCATATATGAGAGCGTCTGGAAAAATAATATTCGCCGTCATAATGAACGCACCAGTTTGCTCGATGTCATGCACAAGTACAGCCACGACTACAAAGTCATCTTTGTGGGCGACGCTGCTATGTCTCCTTATGAAATTGTGGCGTCAGGGGGTTCGGTTGAGCATTGGAATGAAGAGTCGGGCGAAGTTTGGATGCGGCGCATGCGCGAGACTTACGAGAAGGTGATCTGGATCAATCCGACGCCACAGTCCGAGTGGGAATATACCCAGTCGACTTCAATAGCTTACAAGCTCTTAGAGGGGCATATGTATCCGCTTACGCTAAAGGGCTTGGAAGAGGGTATGACTTACCTCTCGAAGTAAAGCGTCGCTAAATTTGATTTAAATGATACGCGATGAGCGCCGCTGTTACGGCAACATTCAGGGATTCAACCTTATTGCTCATAGGTATACGCAAGGCACTCGATGCCTTTGCCTCAACCTCTTTACTCACGCCCTCGGATTCGTTGCCCAGAATAACAACGCGCTGCGCGGGGTATTCGTGTTCAAACACGTTCGCCTTGGCGTGACTGCTTAGAACGTAGCTCGTATAACCTGCACGACTTAATTCGGTAAGTGCGTTGAGGGTGGTTTCAGAGCGCAGGATCGGTGCGTGAAACAAGGTGCCGGCGCTCGCCTTGGCGACGAGGGGCCCAAGCGGAGCGCAGCCTTTCTCAGGCACAATTATGCCGCTGATATTAGCTGCCGTCGCGGAGCGAATGATCATCCCTAAGTTTTGAGGATTAGTGACTCTGTCGAGTAATATTAAAGAGCGTTCCGTCTGCGGTGCTGAGGCCAAAAAGGTGGCTAAATCGTTAAATAATCTACATTCAATATCGAGCGCAACCCCCTGATCTTGCTTTTTATTTTTCGATATTCTGGACAAGGCATCGCGCGAGTGTACTCGAATTTCGCAACCGCGCGCTTGGGCTTGTGCCCTAAGGCGATCGAGTTTCGCTGAGCCTTGGTTTGAATCCGCTAAATGCAACACTTTCGGCACAATAGTGCTATTTTGAAGGCAGGCCTCCACAGGATTTCGGCCGTATACGGTGAGCCATTTTCGCAACGCTTTTTTTCTGTCTCTGTATTGCTGAGAATCTTGCATGCCCGAGCTCGCTTGGTTAAAGACGCGATGCTACCCTATGGCACTATTCGATGCGAGTAAGGGAGCAGGTTTGGAACTCATTTTATATCACACGAGCCAGTGCCACTTGTGTGAGTTGGCTGAAGCGCTGTGTCTAAAGCTTATTCAAAACGACGAGACGATAAGTATCAGAACCGTCGATATCGTTTCTGATCATGAATTGATGGCGCGTTACGGCTGGCTGATACCCGTGGTTGCCCACGGGGATTCTGAGTTAAATTGGCCGTTTGATGACGCGCGACTGCGGGAGTGGGTGGCTCAATTGCCCACTCGCACCGCGAGCACATCGCAAGAGGCGCCGTGAAGCACACCGTTGGCGGTAGATCCCATTAGAAGCGCAAGGCCATAACGACCATGCGAGCCAACCACGATCAGGTCGGCTCCGAGTGTTTCCGCCATTTGGTGGATCTCGACTTCAGGTCGTCCGAAAACCGTATGCTGGTTGCTTTCTCCAACGCCATACTCCAATCCTACCTGCTTGAGCTGCTCGCGCGCTTGCTCACTTATTTCTTCTTGAATACCAGAGAAATCCATTGGAATGTCTCCGCCATAGGCGAAACTGAGAGGCTCGATTACGTGAATCAAATGAAGCTCCGCTTCTTTTTCAGCCGCCATAGCACACCCTCGGCGAACAACGTTGAGCGATTCTTCGCTTAAATCAATAGCGATCAGTATTTTGGTGTAGTTCGACATGGTGGAGCTCTCCTCAATATTCCCGTCGTGAACTATCGCATTAGGACGTTTTAAGTTCAATTGTTGTTACACTACAAGTCTGATCAAGATCAAATAAGGAAAGTCTGTGGCCTATTGGATTATCGCTGGGGTTCTGCTTGTAGCGCTGGCACCGCTGCAGCATTTTTGGCCAAGTAAACGTCAAAGAAGACTCGCGAGCTTGCGCGAGCATGCTGCACTCGCTGGAATGTACGTTGAGCTGCGAAAGTTGCCGATTCACCGTAAGGTCCAGATACGTATATCGGAAGACGATGCGCGCTTCTGGGTGTTCTATGGTCTACGAGTGGCACCGAAGCAGACCCCGGCTGTAGGTTCTTGGCTGCGAAGCGAATCACAGTGGGTACAATTGACGGGCGACGGTGATTTACCTTCGTCACTACAAGAGCTGCCCGAGGGCTGCGATATCGTCTCTATCACACCTGGATCGATCGGTTTTTTCTGGGCTGAGAAGGGTGATTCCGCGACGATCGATCAGGCGTCTGAGTGTCTCAGAAAGGCCGCTGTGGATTAAAATCCGAGTAAGGGTCGGGGCGCTTTTTTGGGTATTACAGGTATACACCAAACGAGTATTTTCAGATTTTTGCTTGACCCAAAGGCTTTGCATCTCTATATATGGCCACCCTTGAGACATTGAAATTAAGGTCCGACCTCTAAACGTGAAGGAGTATTATGGGTAGA
>JAUHWV010000176.1 GCA_030427335.1 Gammaproteobacteria bacterium
GAACTCAGCACGGACTATAACCAACGCACTTCGATCCAGGCTTGGCGACAGTTCTTTGGATGGAGCGGCGGGAATGCAATGACCGTATTCATGTTTGCTGTGCTTTTGGTACCAACGGAGGCACAGCCCGTAGGAACGTTAAACCGGGATGGCTACGAAGTCTACGGCATTATTTCCTCTGTCGTTATCTTCTTGGCCATACTGCTATCGTCGATTGGAACCCACAGTCGAATTCCGTATTTGGAGCCGGCGCCCAAGACCCGTCCAACAGGTTTGAAGGCGGTATTCAACGATTTGTTCAATACCCTAGCAGAGCGCAGCTTTTTGGCCTTATTTGTGGCCAGCCTACTGGGTGCTGCCGCGGCAGGACTGTCGAGCGCCATGAGTTTCATTCTCTTGACGTATTTTTGGGGCTTTTCTTCCCATCAAATATTTATGCTCACAGCGCTGGTGTTTATTTCGGCGACAATCGGTTTGTGGTGCGCCCCATTTTTTGTAAAGCGAATGGGTAAGAAGCGCGCGGCCATCGCACTCGGTGTACTCGCATTTTCAGTAGCGCCCATGCCCGTGCTTCTGCGTCTGGCCGGTCTCATGCCTGAAAACGGCGACCCCATTCTGTTCCCACTGATTGCGACGATCAATACGATCGATCTGGGTTTAATTATCGCGTGCCAAGCCGTGCTTTATTCCATGGTGGCCGATCTGGTGGAGAAAAACCAAATACGTACCGGCAAACGCAGCGAGGGTGTATTCTTCGCTGCCATCACCTTCATTCGTAAAACCAACCAGGGCTTAGGCGCATTTGCCGCTGGCTTAATCCTAAGCTTGGTCGCCTTTCCACAGGGTGTGGCGCCGGCAGATGTCGGGGAGTCCACTCTGCGGTCTCTCGGATTGTGGTACGCGCCGACCTTGCTGATTCTGTGGTCGTGCATGCTGTATGCGATCAGTCGCTATCAACTTACCAAAGCAGATCACGAGTCCAATCTTGAGCGCTTAACATCTTGAATTGAGGCCGTTTTAAACAGGTTGGGTATGAAACGGGGTAGGAGTGTACTCCCACCCCCGGTGCCGAAATCTTGACCATTTAGACCCGAAAGCCTAGACGTACGAAATGGGGTCGGAGCACTCCAACCCCTTCGTATCGAATTTTATGGATCTAAGCTCTCACCCATACCTGCATAAACAATACCGCCGTCGACGGCGATCGTCTCGCCGATCACATAGTTCCCAGATCGCGCCGCTAAGAAGATCGCAGCTGCGGCCATGTCTTCGTCGACGCCTACACGCTTATTTGGAATCCCTTTCGCCACGGCATCAGCGTGATCACGCGCCGCACGATTCATCTCGGAGGCAAACGCACCGGGGGCGATGGCTGTGACGTAGATATCGTCTTTCACTAAGCGCGCTGCCATACGTTTTGTTAGGTTAATAACAGCCGCCTTCGATGCCTGATAACTGTAGGTTTCCCATGGATTCAAACGTAAACCATCGATTGATGCGATGTTAATCACCTTAGAAGGCGTGCTTTGACTTGCGTTACCTTTTAGCGCTTGATGAAACGATTGGGTCAAAAAGAAGGGGGATTTCACGTTTAAATCCATTACTTTATCCCAGCCTGCTTCGGGGAACTCTTCGAAGTTCGCACCCCAAGCTGCTCCCGCATTATTGACCAAGATGTCGAGTGAACTCTCGTGTTCCGCATAAGCCGCCGCAAGACCTCGACAGCCATCTACTGTGGAAACATCCGCCGGCAAAGAAATACAGTTGGGACCCAACTCTTCGGCTACAACGTCACACACAGCCGCTTTGCGAGAGGATATATAGACTTTGGCACCTTGAGCCAAAAAGCCCTTGGCAATCATCAAGCCAATGCCGCGCGAACCGCCCGTGACCAGCGCGGTTCTGCCCTCGAGAGAAAATAATGTGCTTGTATCCATAGTTATACTCCAATGTTAATTATTTGAACTTTCGGTACGTTAAACAAAAGTCTCTTCTATGGCAACCGAACCAAGGCCCATAGGAACGAAAACACAAAGCCGGATGCAGCGGCCGTTGAACGTTTCACACTGCGGCAGGCGCATTGGTTCGAAACGTAAAGAACTAACGTATTAGCTTGCTCTTAAATACCCGAAGCCATCTAACACTCATCTACCCAGCCGCGAATATCTCTCGCGGTAGTGCGGCTGATATCGGTCACGGTAGAGGTAAATAGCTCAGCACCATGCGCCGTTCCCATGACCTGGCGGCATTGTGCTTTCACGCCTGCGTTCATCAGTTTTCGATAAAAGGCGATGCCTTCGTCGCGCAGGGGATCGCACTCATTCACGCTCACCATGGTTGGCGGAAAATCTTTCAACTCTTCCTCTCCCGCAAAATGCGGCCAAGCGAGCGGATTTTTACTTTGAAGCTGCTCCATACCGTAGGCCATGGCGCCTTGGTTATTACCGATGGTAATAAAAATACCGTCGTTTTCGCTCGAAGAGGGGTATTCATCCCGCGGCCACTGGCCCGAGATATACGGACACAGTGCGTATAACCCCGCTTGCTTATCGCCATGGCCGTCTTGAAGCAGTTTCATGGTGGTTGCGATGCTTAGATTACCCCCCCCGCTCTCGCCCGCGATCAACATTTTACGAGTGTCGATATTAAAGTTTTCCGCTTGGTCGTGTGCCCACAAAAAACCCGAAACGCAGTCATTTAAGCCCGCAGGAAAAGGCTCGACCTCGGACACACTCGAGGGGGTCAGACAGTTGCGAAAATCGACCATCACAACCACCAAGCCTTGATGGGCGATCATTCGCCCCCAGGTTTGGTAGGTACCAAAGAAACAAGAGAGCGTCATCATGCCGCCACCGTGGATGTAATAAACACAGGGGAGCGTTTCATCCGTATCTGGGCGCATAACCGATAGGTTTATCGTGTTGCCATCGGGAGCAGACTCAATCGAGTGCTTCTCGATCCGTAAGCCCTCCTTTGGCGCGACCTTAACGTTGTCCATAGCCCCAAACATCCCCTCCATCGTTTGGCGCCGAGCCACGCCTTCCGGGCTGTTCGCCGCGGCGAGCATCGCCTCACGGCTGGGCACGTCGGTAGGCGTTGCGTCTCGGCCTAACTGTCCCATGAGTTTCAAAGCTTGCTTTAAACGGGGATCTAATCGAATATCCTGATCGGGATCGTAGGTCATGGTCTACCTCTGTTATTGTTCTGTTATCTTCAAACTAGGCTGCGCTAAATAAAAATCGCGACGGTTTGACGCATCGCCATAATGGGCTCTCTCTTATCATTCCATAGGGTCATGGCCTGAGCGGAATATCCGTGGCCTGCTGACTCAGCGACTGAGCGCAGGAGCCATCGACCCGTTTCGGACTTAGGTGAATCGGTAAGTACATCAATCGCCCAAGTCATGGTGCTCACGGGTGCGGGCGCAGAGAATGGAATCATGATAGCGGGAGGCAGAGCGTCCGCTAGCGCCAGAACCGGTGTCAGCGTATCCGGTAAGGATTCGGGATCTTCGTGCGATAACCAAACCCATATATCGGGATCGGCATCGGGTGTGCAGGGATTGGCCCCACGCGCCATTCGGCCCCGAAAATGCTGAGTAAACCCAGGGGTTCCGCGGCGGTTGAAGAAGTCGCGCGACTCTTCCCATGCGGGCACATCTGGCAGTTCGACATCCATAAAGGTTTGTTCAGATTCACGTTCCGCGCCGAAACACAGTAAAGCACGCGCCGCGACACCTGCCTCACCCCATAGGTCAACGCCATAAAACGCTGCAGATTTACCGCGCCGCAATAAGGCAGGCACGATGGTAAGCTCACCGATCGCTGGCCCAATAAACGCGAATTGAGCGGAGCGTAAGGGGGGTAAATCCGGAGCGCTCCTCAGCGCCGCCTCATAGCATAAAGCCGCAGAGAGCCCACCGTAGGCTGTGCGCCCTTGCAACCAATCTTCAGGGAGTGTCACTTTAAATTCGCCATCTGACTCCGACATACCATCGAGCAGAGCAACAAAAGACGTTCCAGACATAAAAAATACCGCAAGTTGAAAAGGAACACTCTAGCCCGAGTGCAGAGAGATTGCATCACCTAATTTGCAGCGAATAGTGGGAATCAGCTCCACGGGTTTTCAACTGCCACGCCCGAGCCGATAAAGTCATCGATATTGCGGGTAACAACGCACATCCCATGCACCAAGGCAGTGGCGGCAATAAGCGCATCGCGCTCACTTCGCCTGTCCGGCAAATGTAACTTCGCACAGCGGAGGGCTACAGCGGCATCAATTGCGAGGGTTCGCCGGTCAAATTCAACTAAAACCTGACACTGAAACCACTCACGCAGCAACTTTCCCCGTGCGGGATCTTTCCTCTCGATAGATAATATACCGATTTCCAGCTCCATGAGGGTAACCACTGAAACAAACAGGGTATCGGCATCATGCTCATTGGCCCAGCGGAGTACACTGGAGTCTGCGCGCCCAGAACCCGCCTTTCTGAGCTCTGATATAACATTGGTGTCCAGTAAAAACATCAGTCAAAGCTCACTGGCTTTGCCTTGATGGCAAAAGCCTCGGGCTCGAAATCGATACCTGAGGGGTCATACATCGCCAAGGTA
>JAUHWV010000177.1 GCA_030427335.1 Gammaproteobacteria bacterium
AGAATTAAAAGCAATCTACCAGACGGAGACAACACTGACGGACGCCGGCACGATCGTCGTTAATTGGCATCGACCCGCCGCCGATGGTTATGAGATCGATGAATCGATTTATACGGTCCCTCCTGACGCCATGTACGCGCCCGAGCTACAACCGCAGCCTACACGCCTTGACTACCGCTTAGGCTCGTTCACCTTTGCAAACGAGCGAATGTTTATTATTCCGCGTGAAAACCCAAATCGGCTGGACAGTGCTATTGGAACGATCCCCATCTCTGAAGACACCCATCTACCCCAGAGCATGTACTGGCTAGACGCGGAAGCCCCGCTCAAATCTGAACTACGCAATGCCCAAAAACGACTCGATCGCAGCGATGACTATCGAGTGCAACACTACCTGCGCTGGGCCGAGATATTGAGAGGAGAAGAGTCCGCCGTACCCATCCGCCTGGATACAATGAACTATGGCGAAGATTGGCCTGAAATCCAGGGCGATATCACGGTATACGTAGAGCGCTACCTGCACGTTAAAACAAATCTTTGGCTGAATACGATGGCGCCCTACGCTCCCGATTGGACAATGCCGCCACCGCCCCATCCAAGCCCAACCGTTACCCACTTTTTGCCCCCACCCGCGACGACATTGGTGCGGCGAGAGACGTCACCATGGGACGCCTTGCTTCCGAGTATAACGCCTCTGGGTAGACCCGACTTCATACTCTCACCTGGCTTGAACCCACATTTCAGATACATCGAACGCATCCGCCCGGATTCCAATAAGCCCAATGGCTTTGATGATCTCGAGGCCACCAATTCATATCCATACCAACACGCTATCGCCATTCAGCAAACTCGGCGCATGCGGAGCGGCGAGATACATTATCTGGACCACCCCATTTTGGGCATTATCGTGAGCATCACCCGCATCGAGGGCGATGAGCTTCGCAAGCTCAAGCGATGGGCGAGCAGGCCGCTATACAAAGAGAGGTGACCTGTGGCAAACTAGCATTTTAAAAATTGGGATTGCCGAAATGCTAAGACTTTTTTTAAAAGCAGCCTCGTTCGGTCGCGCGAACACCTCCACTCACTATTTTTCGCAAGCGATGAAGTTTCTTGTTGCTGTCTTCACGGTTAGCACGATTGGCGGTTGCGCGATGGGAACCACCGCAGTGCGCTATGAAGAAGACACAAAGACAGTCGTAGAGCTCATGGCATTTGATTTACCCTTACCTGAAAGTTCCGATCTTGATCTGGGGGGAACGGTAGTCGCGGGCACCGGAGAAAACTGGTCTGGTCGAATCGCCCTAGTCGACGATCAGACACGTGGTAGCCTACTCAGATTCTTCGCAGAGAATGGTGTAGACGCGGGTTGGACGATTCGATCTACGACCATTTCTGATCGAATGACCCTAGTTCTTGAGAAAGAGGAACGAGTAGCATCGATTGAAATAGGCGGTTCAGGTTATGATGAAACGGCAGGGTTTTTCGGAGCTGGAACACGCGATGGGCGCACAAGGGTCAGCATCACCGTAAACCACAAGGGTGCTGTAAACGTTCAACGGCCTTTCAGTTCAAGCTTCTCAGTACCTTCCATAACGCCTAGCGCCAAAACGCCACCTACATCGACCTCACCGCTGGACTCGGCCCCTGCTTCCGACTCGACTGTAGAGCCCGTTAGCAGAGTCCTTGCCGATACCGGGGAATTTTAACAACAGCCAATTTCTTGAGCGAAGACGCGCCGTCGAGAAACGTGACATGCTGGCACTGCGCTGAGCATATACCGCTTAAGACGGCAAGTCACAGGGGGGCGCGTTGAGACGGCACGTCATAGTGCTCGCGTATGGCGGTTATAACCACCCTATTACTCCTCCTGCCTTAACATCTAATTTAAACGAACCGACCAAGCCGCTGCGCTGCTAACAGCGCAGCGGGATTGGAGGGGAAACCACACCGTATGAAGAGTGACTGCTTGGGATCCAGCAATCAAGATATGATTTAGATCTCAGGTGCGTGATGCGTTTCAAGATGAACGGTTCGCGTCGGGAACGCTACATCAGCGCCGTGCTGGTGTACTAAATCTAAAACCTTTAATAACACATCTTCTTTGACTCTGTGATACGTAACCCAGTCCGTCGTTTTCGTAAATGTGTAGAGGAAGAAATCAAGCGAAGACGCACCGAAATGATTAAAATTCACTATGAGTGTTCGGTTCGTATCAATATCTGGGTGAGTCGCGAGCATGTTCCTGACATCGGCAACCAGCGCCCGTAATACGTGACTGTCTTGATAGCGAACCCCGATAGTTTCGTAGATGCGGCGATTGTGCATACGCGAAGGGTTTTCAACCGCTATCTGGCTAAAAACCGAATTAGGAATGTATAACGGACGCTGATCAAAGGTCCTGATCCGCGTCAGTCGCCAGCCGATATCCTCTACCGTGCCTTCAATTTCTCGATCGGGTGAACGAATCCAATCCCCCGGCGCGAATGGACGATCTAAATAAATGCTCATGCCACCAAAAAAGTTCGCGAGCAGGTCCTTGGCCGCAAAACCTACGGCTATCCCACCAATCCCGCCAAAGGCCAGCAAGCCCGATACGCTAACACCTAGTGCTTGTAACACCGTAAGCACCACGATAATCCAGAGTGCCACCCGAGTTAACTTCGCTATCGCGTGAACCGTCGCAACCCCAGTGGAATCCAGTTGCTGCGCCTGACTTGAAATATATTCGCTCTCAAACCCGGCAATAAGTCGATGGAGAACCCAAGCTACCCCTAAGATGAGTAACACTCGCGGCACTGACGCAAGATAGACCTGATAGTCCATCGTAAAGCCTTTTGGCAACCAAGCCCAGATTAACAAGGCTACCAAGGCCCAATAAGCCACTCGGCTCGGCACACTCAGGGCACGAAATAAAACGTCGTCCCACCGCAATTGCGTGCGCTGAGCACCTCGTTTGGCTCGCGTGAGTAGGCCTTTAAGTATCGCGTAACCGATCAAGGCCAAGGTTAATATCGCCGCAAGTTCAATCCATAGATTGCCTTTTAGCTCGAGTAACACACCAAAAATTTGCTCCAAAACCTAACTGCCCCGTACTTTTATAAACCGACAGTTTAGACAATATGTTGCGCGAGGCCTATAACTGTATATAATCACAGTTACTGGTTTTTTAAACAGGTAAATTATGCATAAGCTAACCCACCGGCAAGAGCAAGTCCTTGATTTTATCAAGAGCCACATGCAAGCAACGGGCATGCCCCCAACTCGCGCTGACATCGCTCGATCGCTGGGGTTCCGGTCAGCTAACGCCGCTGAAGATCACTTGAAAGCGCTGGCGCGTAAAGGCGCAATTGAAATGGTGCCCGGCGCATCCAGAGGGATACGCTTACCAGAAAATGTCAGCGCAGGAATCCCCCTCATTGGCCGAGTCGCAGCGGGTAGCCCGATCCTCGCGCAAGAACATATCGAAGACCACATCGCCATTCCGCCTGACTTCTTTAGCCCTGCCGCAGACTACTTTCTAAGAGTGCAGGGCGACTCCATGATCAAAGTGGGTATATTTGATGGCGACTTTCTTGCCGTCAAACGCACGACAGACGTTCGCAACGGTCAAATCGTGGTAGCTCGCATTGAAGATGAAGTGACCGTAAAACGATTGGATCGTGCCACAAACGGCCACACCGTCAGATTAATAGCCGAGAACGATGACTACGCCCCAATTGAAGTAGACCTACGTCAACAAGAATTTCAAATAGAAGGGCTGAGCGTAGGCGTAATTCGGCGCTAGTGCACGACTCGTGGCGCTAAAGCGGCGGCTTCTTCCGCCTCCGCTTGTTCTGAAATTACCGCAACCGCCTGGATTCCAGCTTGAATCATCGCTTTGGCTACCTCGAGCGTTTGATCATGCATGTAGACCGCACTTTCATCCGAAAAGCGGATAGTAACAAGGGGTTCGGCGTTGTCGTCATCGGCACGCTGTAAAACGATATCACCGTTAGCGAGCTCCGCAATTTCAAGAAAAGAGGCAGGCAAAACAAACTCCTGTGTGAATTACCGCCCTAGTGTATCAGGTCCACGATGCAGAAACCAAACTAACACTCGTCGAGTACGTCTCGAATTTCGCTGGTTTTGGTTTGCAAATATTGATAGCAACTCATCCACTGGGCGTGGTTGGGCGTGGTTGTGCTTATGGCCAAATTGATTGCTGAACCTGCACTCTTTGGCAAGGCCAGTTCAGCGAATAGAGGGGAGAGCTCTCCATTTTCGCCCCGCGCCATTGCCACTACGGCGAGCGGCAGTGACTTTCCGGGCGCAGGGCTGGGTAGATCTTCAAGACGCTCAGGTGCCTTCTGGGGCGCATCATTCGAGCCCAAGGCTTCAAGCAACAAGTAACCGTATGCGCGCCCTAGGTGATACTTAAGCCCCGGCTGATAGCTGTCTTCTAGCACCTTCGACGCGATTTGCTCGGCCATACGATCGCGCTGCCAAGCTTCAAGCAAAACCCGGGCACAATACAAACTGTGATTAACCAGCGCTCTA
>JAUHWV010000178.1 GCA_030427335.1 Gammaproteobacteria bacterium
AGCTGCCGATAGCGAGAGCGGGATTCAGAGTTTAATGGATTTACGGGTCGATCAAGCCGCCGTGATTGAGTTCGCCGCTAATGCTCTAGAGGCGGGGCACCGCACTTGGCTCGTAACCGTAGTCGAGATTGTCGGGTCTTTACCTCGCCCCTTAGGTTCGATTTTAGCTTATGCGAATGGGCAAACGGTAGGCTCCGTATCGGGTGGTTGCGTCGAGGAATGTTTGATTGAGCGCTTTGAACTCGATGAATTTTCGGAGGGTACAGCGCACTTTACGCGTTACGGCGTCGACGCTGATGATAACGAGCGCTATGGGTTGCCCTGTGGTGGCAAACTCACTCTACTAGTAGAGGCGTTATCTGAAAACGACCTGCCCTGGTTGCGGGAAGTTAGCAGCGCATTACAAGCGAGATCGTGGTCACAGAGAGTCGTCACGGTGAGTCCCTACAGGTGCGCAGTCGAACCGCTCCGTCAGCAAGCGTCGCACGCTGTTGAGCAGCAAGGCGATATTTGGCTGCATCGCTTGGGGCCACAGCATCGCTTGGTTTTAGTGGGTGCTGGAAGTCTTGCCGAAACGCTCAGTTCTCTGGCGCTCAATATGGAATACGATGTGTGCGTCTTGGATCCGCGTGCAGATAAACTCAATGCGTGGCGCGGACCCCCTATTTCGCTTTTGGGCGGCGAACTCACTGAGCACATTCACGCGCTCGGCGAGCCAAATACTTCGCTTATTACTCTAACGCATGATCGCGATATTGACGACGAATCGCTTTGGTTAAGTCGTGATTCTAGTTATGCGTTCATTGGCGCGCTGGGTTCCCGACGAACCAGCGTTAACCGCAAACGTCGGTTGCTTGAGAGAGGGATGTCGGAAGCGCAGCTTGATCGTATTCATGCGCCGGTAGGTCTTGATATTGGCAGCAAAACGCCGATGGAAATTGCGGTATCGATTCTGGCTCAGCTCACTCGGCTGAAGCGTGGCATGATGACGCAGGATGTATCAAGGTGCCTTTCGCTTGCGATTTAGGGGGTTTATGAGTCATGCCCAAACGTGCAGCGGCCTTTATTGATCGTTCTCTTGGTCGATTCGATACCAGAACTCGTAGGTGGTGCGGTCATCTAAATCAGTTAACACTCCCGAGTTGGTGGTTTCGCACACGAAGACTTGGTCGAGGTTCTGCTTGATCAGTGCTTTAGCGCCGACGTCACCACCGAGTTTCGCAAGGTCTGGCCACAAGCTGCGATCAAAGCCCCTTGGATTACCCCATTTCTCAACGTAGCTAGGAATAACGATCCGATGTTTTTGAAGAGCGACTGCCATACTTTTTAGCGTGCTCGCTGTGACCAAAGGCATATCACACAAGTGAATAAGCAGCCCAGACCAGTGTGCCGGCAGATGATTTATACTGTTCGCGATGGTGGCCCCCATGCCTTCTCTCGCGTTGGGTACGCGCAGGAGCTTAGTTTTAGCTTTACTTAATCGAGCGGAGATCGCGTCGTCCACGTCTAAGTCGGACAACGCAACGATAGATTCGAGGCCAGTTTGGTTGCACAGTTCAATCGCATGCTCTACGAGAGTTGTGTTGCGCCAGGGTAGTAGTCGTTTATCACTCTGCATGCGCTCGCTTTGACCCGCGGCCAGAATTAAGACGCCAACTGTCATTCCTATTCCTTAATCGCGCTATTTGCGCTGAGCCTATTAAAGCGTGATTGCAAGTGAGCTGCTGGGCGAAATCTGCGCCTGGCTCCTTATTTGCGGATCACCTTGTCAGTCTGCCTCACACGGGGCAATTTAGCATACCCGATATTCAGTTGGGGTAACTGCAAGGGTTTCGCCCTGTTTTTTTTGCGAGCCTTCATTTTGAGCGAGCTTGGCACAATTTATTTGTGAAAATATGACTGAGATGTTACAAAGTTACAGCTAGTTTGTTATGCTATGGCGCAAGAACGTGGTTTAAGTTCCTAAAACACCAAAACTTTATCATACTCGTGAGAGTACGGAGTCGAACATGTCTATCAGAATGCCTATCGCTGATCTGGTGGTGAAATCACCGATCGAAACCATTACCCAACACATTGACGTTACCTTGCAAGCAACGGAAGCGCTGATCACGTTTTTCCAGGCTGAATTCAGTAAGCAGTGGGATGAAGCCGCTACAGAACACAAGCGTATTGTCGAAATAGAGCATCAAGCCGATGAACTAAAGGCGCAGTTTCGTCGCAATATGCCCAAGCGTCTCATGATGCCGGTGGCGCGAACCGATCTGTTAAAGCTGATTACCTCGCAGGATAAAATTGCCAACTGCGTGAAAGATATTGCCGGTATTATGGTGGGGCGCCGGATGCGCTTTCCCAAGCCGATGCGTGCAGGTGTGATTGACTTCGTTACGACCGCCGCTGAAACCGTTCGTTATGCAAAGGAAGCGGTTCATCATCTGGATAAATTCGTAAAATCCGGATTTGGCCAGCACAGTCTTGAACGAGTCGAAGCCAGTCTTGCTGTGATTGACGATGCAGAGCGCAAAACCGACATAATGCAAAGCGAACTTCGAGCGCAGCTTTTTGAACTTGAAAGTAAATTATCGCCAATTGATGCGATGTTCCTATACGAAGTCTTAGTATGGATTGGCGACATCGCCGACAACGCTGAAAATGTGGGTAACCACGTTCAGTCCATAGCATTAAGCTAGATAGCTCAAAGCTCAAAGCTCAAAGCTCAAAGCTCAAAGCTCAAAGCTCAAAGCTCAAAGCTCAAAGCTCAAAGCTCAAAGCTCAAAGCTCAAAGCTCAAAGCTCAAAGCTCAAAGCTCAAAGCTCAAGGCTCAAGGCTCAAGGCTCAAGGCTCAAGGCTCAAAAAAAACCCGCGAACTTTCGCGGGTTTTTTATCGTTCTGTGATCTGCATGGAGCTACCTGCAAACGCTCAGCTCCGATCTACATCTAATATTTCATAGAGAAATCGAGCACCAACCTCTCGTAATCAAGCGGCTGCGAATCCGTGTAGGTGGTTCGCTCGGTATGGGCGTAGAGCAAGTTTACGGCGAACGCTTTCGATACTTGATAGCTCAAGGTAATCTGAGTGCCTTCACCTCCAGTGCCGCCGCCCGCAAAGTCCGAGTCGGTCAGAAGCGCCATCGTAGCTTCATTTTCTAGGCTCTGATAGGCAAGCTGAGCCGCCCAATCACCGGCTTGTTTTTTGCGACCGTAATTTACGCCGACAACGTAGCCTTGATTATCACTGTCCGCTTCTGAGTTTTCGATCCAGTGGGCGAATGCGCTGATATCGTTTGCCAGCGCGACTTCGGCAAAAGCCTCAAAAACATGGTAATCGTTTACGTAGACACAACCGGCGCCCAAGCAGTCCTGCAGGTTACCAAGCTTAATTGTGTCGCCAGAATAAAAGGGTGAATCCCCGGAAATATTCGCTTCAAAATAACCCGCGCCGAGCGTTAATTTTGTTGATGCTAGAGCGGTTTCATAACGACCTTGTAGGGCGTAGACGGCACGTTCGTTTGCATTTTTGGTATCGCTCTCGAGCCAGAACCCGCCCGCGGTTACCGTAAGCCCTGAGTCCTCATACCCTACAAATACGCCTTCAGGCCGATAGTCTGAATCCCATACCAATCCAAATTTACCGGGGCGGTAGAGCGGGTTCTTCATCTTACCTGCGCTCAGGCTCAGTGTTTCGCTGAGAGGGTAAATAACATAGGCCAAATCGAGTTGCAGGCCTTTGGTGCTTCCGCCAGATCCAAAGGTTTGGTTGGTTGATGTCGGGCTATCACCACCTGAGGCTAAACCGAGCACACCAGTAAAATCATCACCCTTGTAGGTGAGCGTGGCACGAGCGCGGAGTCGCTCTCGCTCACGATGATCTGCACCTTGCTTATCGATTGATTCGTAGCGTAGCCGAAAGTCGCTCGCTAAAGTAACCTTGGCGTTATTGGCTGATTTCACCGAAACAGGGTTGGATTTTGCCAAAGCACTTAAATCCTCAACCTCGATCCGCTGCCCTTCAACGGTTTTTAAGCGCTGTTCTAGCATCATTACGAGTTCTTTAAGCTGAGATACCTCGGATTTTAAGGTCTCTACTTCGCTACTAGCCCTTGCAGGCGAGGCAAATAGCAAACAGAGAATAAGCAAGCGGTAGATCATAGAGGTGGCCCTTTTATCTTGTGAGCGCATGCTAGCGTTAAAATGTGTCAATTTTGTTACAAAGTGACATTAAGGCTACAGTTTTATGTCATTTTTGTTTAAGAAAGATTTCAGAGACTGTTGGCCGATCTACAGGTATTTGATGGTCGGCTATAAACGGGTTAGATGCGATGAGTCTGACCCAAGACGCGTTTCACGATTCGGCTACTAGGCGGGTCAGGTTGAAAAAACCTGACCCATTTGTCTGAGATATTTGAATCTGCCTCGCGTCGCAGCCTATTTACGCGGAACGCTTCAAGGCCATCCATGGCACGCTCGCGCACACGACGTCGTGTCGTGTGAGCGCCCGCTTAAAATAGGCTGCCTCCACTCGGGTCACGCT
>JAUHWV010000179.1 GCA_030427335.1 Gammaproteobacteria bacterium
AAAGTCATTCTCGACGGCGGCATACGCAGTGGACAAGACGTATTCAAAGCGCTCGCATTGGGCGCGGACCATACGCTCATTGGGCGCCCTTGGGTCTATGCTTTAGCCGCACAAGGCGAGCAAGGAATAAAGAATATCCTCGCAGCATTTAGGTCGGAGCTAGAGATTTCTATGGCGCTCACCGGTGTGACGCGCTTAGAAGAGATTAACAGCAGTGTGATTGAAACGCTGTAAATATAACTTAGGACGACACCGCATGACTCAGATAAAAATACTCGTTAGCGACATCCTACCCGAAGCGATGCTGAGCTCCTTACGCACACAGGCAGACATCGTGCGCATGTCAGACGTGGACAACTGGTCTGGCGCAACGGTCTGCCTGACAACCGCGTTTGACTCGGTGAATGGCGACCTCATTCGGGCGTTTCCAGGCTCTCTCAAGCTTGTCTCGAACATTGGCGCGGGTGTCGACAAAATCGATTTAGAAACAGCACGGCAATGCGAGATTATGGTCTGCAACACACCGGTCGTTGCCATCGATACAGCGGATCTCACCTTCGGTCTCATTTTAAGCACGCTACGCAACTTGAGTTTTTGCGAGCGCGCCTTGCGCGCTGGCGACTGGGCAAAGGGCGCCAACGCACTGGGCACCTCAGTTCGAGGAAAACGACTGGGGATCATTGGTGCTGGAAGCATTGGTTCCGAATTGGCGCGTCGCGCGAATGCATTTGGTATGACTCTCTGCTATCACGGACCGAACCCGAAACCCGCCCTGGAAGCCGAGCTCGCCATCGAGTATCACAAAGACTTGCAAGACCTGCTCAATTCAGCAGACGTAGTTGCACTCACCTGCCCTCTGACTAGCTCCACACGCCACATGATCAATGCCGCCTCTCTAAAACAAATGAAGCCCGGTGCTTTTTTGATTAACACGGGAAGAGGCGAACTGGTCGATGAGAATGCGCTAGTAGATGCACTTGAGAAACAAAAGATTGCCGGTGCGGGTTTGGATGTGTTCGAGAATGAACCCGAGGTAAATCCTCGGCTACTGGCTTTAGATAATGTGACAGTGACGCCCCATATTGGCGGCGCCACCGTCGAATGTCGTCACGCCATCGTTGCCCAAGCGCTTGAAAACATTACCCACTACCTAGCAACGGGAGAAGCTCAGAATCGAGTCGCTTAGCATCGGCACTAATGGGCGGTGTATCCACCATCGACGACCAACTCAGCACCCGTCATATACCGTGACTCATCGCTCGCTAAGAAAAGGGCTGCGTTGGCGATATCTTCAGGGCGCCCCATTTCCCCCATCGGGATAGCCATCTGTAACTGAGCATCCATAACAGCACGCTCCTCGTCGGAGAGCTGCGCCAACCCGTTGATTACCATGGGAGTTTCAATAAAGCCCGGATGGATCGAATTTACGCGGATTCCATACTTTTCGCGACAGCACCACAGTGCAGCGGATTTAGTGAATATTCTGACTCCACCCTTGCTGGCGTTGTATGCCGCTGTCAGGGGCTCTCCAATAATCCCCTCTATCGACGAAAGATTGATTATGGAACCGCCCCGGCCTTTCATCGCCAAGATACCCGCCTGAGTGCCCATAAATACCGCATCTAAGTTAACCGCTTGAGTTTTACGCCAGCCCTCAAGGGTCTCGTGCTCAACCGAAGCGGTAACAGCAATCCCCGCATTATTGACTAATATGCTGAGAGGGCCCAGTTCTGATTCGGCGTAGGCGAGGGTCTCAGGCCAAGTAGCCTCATCGCATACATCCTGAAAACGAGACACAAGCTTGCCTGGCAGTCCTTGACCCAAGCTCACCGTCTCTTGCGCCGCTTCAAGATGAATATCGGTCACCAATACCGACGCGCCTTCTTCAGCAAAACGAATACACATTGCTCTGCCTAAACCGCTACCCCCTCCGGTCACCAAAGCTACTTTACCCGCCAATCGCATATGGACTCCTTATTGTTGTTTGTTGTTTGTTGTTTGTTGTTTAGCCTTCGATTTAAGCAAGCTTTAGCGTGGCTGACTAGGTCTCTATATGACCACTTGCATCAGGCAGCGGATCAAACCAAACTTAAGGTACCTACAGCTCAATAAGATTACGCGTTAAGGAGACGAGAACGATGTCAAACTACGCTTTAATTACCGGCGCATCAGCGGGCCTCGGTACAGAATTTGCGACGCAACTCGCAGCACGAGGACTCAACCTCGTTCTGGTGGCGCGACGCGAGGATAAGTTGAAAGCCGTCGCCGAAGAGCTTGCCGCCTCTTATGGTATTGACGTCCGCACCGTCAGCGCCGATCTAAGCAAACCGGAAGCGCCACTCGAACTTTACCAGTTTTGTGATACAGAAAATCTTCGCATAGAGTGGCTGATCAACAACGCTGGGGCCGCAGGCGAGGATCTGTTCGAAGAGCGGGACTGGTCTAAACACGAGGCCTTTTATCGACTTATGATGACCTCGATTGCGCAACTGTGCCATTTATTCGTGCCCGATATGAAAGCGCGGAAGTCTGGTTTCATTTTAAATGTCGCCTCTGTGGCAGGCCGAATACCTCGTTCAGGCGGATGCAATTATGGGCCAGTGAAAGCCTATATCGTCGCGTTGAGCGAGGACTTAGCTGTGACGCTCGCACCTTACAACATAAAAGCATCCGCACTCTGCCCTGGCTACACCCACACGGATTTTCACGAAACAGCCGGACTGATGGAAATGAAAAACAAAATGCCGAAATGGCTTTGGTACGATGCGAGCGTGGTGGTGCGCGAGGGAATCAAGGCGCTTGAAGCCGGCAAGCCCGTTTTCGTTTCCGGTCGCTTATATCGCTGGGTCGATCCCTTGCTGCAGTCCGTATGGACGAGGCGCTTTTTCCGAATTCCTGCGAGACTCTGAATTTACCCCTCGCGTTTTCAACATAACAATCGAGCACCAAGATACCGCGATAGATAAAAGGGAACTGATAGGAAATGATCACACGCTTTGACGACTACGCCATTCACCAAACCGCGCTCCCGGTAAACGAACCTTCCCAAAGTGATCGAAACTTTTATGACCGCTACTTCTTCAGCGGTTTCGATGACACGGGCGACTACATGTTCGGCGTTGGCTTTGGTATCTACCCAAATCGGCGCGTGATGGACGGCCATTTCAGCATTGCTATGGGCCACCGACAAGTCTGCTTCCACGCATCCCGAAGAGCGCCGAAGGACCGTACCGACACGACTATCGGACCTTTTTCTATTCAGGTCGAAGAACCCCTCGAGCATTTACGCGTCAAGCTCGAGCCGAATGAGCATGGGATCGAGTGCGATCTGTTGTTTACGGCCAACTCGCTACCGAATCAAGAGCCGCCGAGCCTAATGCACGACGATGGCCACCTAATCATGCATACCACGCGCTTCACGCAAATGGGCCGATGGACAGGCTGGCTTTCGATTGATGGGGAGAGAAAAGATATCAATCACGCCTACGCGGTGCGCGATCGATCATGGGGGATCCGACCCGTTGGCGAACCACAAGGCGGAGCACCGGGTCTGATGTCGGGTGAACCCGGGGTTTACTGGCTGTGGAATCCCATGCATTGGGCCAATACCTGTACCCATATGGGCACCTACGAGGATCGTGACGGCCGACCGACTCAGATCAGCGCGGATACTTTGCCAACCTACGCTCTCCCGGAACAAATCCCAGAACATGTTGATCCTGGCCGCGTTGCCATGCGCGGCGTTACACACACACTTAACTATGCGAAGGGAACCCGTTACCCAACATCTGCCACCTTTAAGTTGACCGCACCCGACGGGACCGAGACCGACTACACCCTAGAGACAAAACAAAAGTTTCTCACAAAAGGAATCGGCTATAACCACGCGTCCTGGGGCCACGGTATGTGGAAAGGGGAATTGGTGACTGAACGTGAGGAGATCAACCTAAACGAAATTAACCCACTTGATTACCCAAACATCCATATCCAACAAGTCGCAATTGGAACTCAGGCTAACGACTCGGGCTGCGGTATTCTGGAGAGCCTGATAATTGGCCGACACGCGCCATCTGGATTTAAGGATTTCTTCGACGGGGCGGAACAGCTCGGGCGTCCGGACGATAAGCCGCCCAGCGCAGTTCGGCGAGGTGCTGCCTCGCTGGTGCAGCGTGGGTAGCGACTGAGGCCGATGCGCGCCAAGCCATAATCAGGTGGCGTTTTGACTGAGCGCGTTTGGCGGGGCTGTCGGCGAGACTGTCTGAGCGGAAGGCAACGCCTGAAGCGAGTTTCGCAGCCGCCGCCAAGAGCGAGAAGTAAGCCGCCCGTGGCGGGTGTGCATAAGGAGTAGGAGCCGATACCCAAGGTTTACTGTTTCCTGCGGTCGGTTGCTGATGTTCCCGGCCCCAAACTAAAAAAGGGCCACCCGATGGGTGACCCTTTTTAATTTAGAAGCCTGGCGATGACCTACTCTCACATGGGGAGACCCCACACTACCATCGGCGATGCATCGTTTCACTACTGAGTT
>JAUHWV010000020.1 GCA_030427335.1 Gammaproteobacteria bacterium
TTACTGCGGTATGTCGTGCCCTTCGGCAGTGTCGTGTTACTTGTGCTCGGCTGGCTGGTGTATCAATAAGCTAGTGACGCGAACGCCTTAAAGCTATACTGCCGCCATGATTGAGATAACCCGCAGTGCTTTGCTTCCCTATTCTGCCGAGAGCCTTTTCGAGCTGGTTTCAGATATTCGTGCCTACCCAGACTACATTCCCAACTGTATCGGAGCCAAAATCATTCGCGAATGGCAGCAAGGACTTGAGGCTGAGCTGACGGTTTCGGTCCTCGGCGTTAAATACCCCTTCAGTACGCGTAATACCGTGCAACGCCCATCTTTAATCACGATGGAGCTGAGTGAGGGCTCGCTCAAGCATCTAAAAGGAAGCTGGCTATTTAAATCGCTGTCTGACTCCGCCGCCAAGATTGAGTTACAACTGCAATTTGAGGCCGATGGCGCGATCAAAAAGGTTGCCGCTAAACAGCTGGTTGAGCGAACGAGTACGTCGGTGGTTGATGCTCTGATAAAACGAGCTCATGCTGTTTTGGGGGCGCAGTAACCTTGTCCGATATCGATATTGAAGTGGCTTATGCGACGCCTGAAAAACAGGTAATTGTGTCACTCACGGTGCCTGAACGTACGGCTCTGATCGATGCGGCCTTGGCATCCGGTATTACCAATGAATTTGAAGGTCTCGATCTCAGTACGAGCCAGATGGGTATTTTTGGCAAAGTCGTTCCAGAAGATTACGTGCTACGAGCCGGTGATCGAATTGAGATCTATCGACCCCTGATTGCCGATCCAAAAGAAGTGCGTAAGGAGCGCGCCGCGAAAGCCAGAGAATCCAAAGGGAAGTGACAGCGCCTTTTAAGTGCGTCTGTTCTGTCAGCGAAGATATCTCCATGGAGCGCGCTGAGAAAGCCCGTGAATCGAGAGCTAGGTAATAACGCTTTCAGTTTTCTGTTATCTGAGTCTCTGCCGTGTTCGCTTCGTCGCTTGCTACGCTGGGTGGCAGTTTGCTGTCAAAGCGTGCGAGCGTGTCGCCTTCAAAGTAGACGGTCAGTCGATTATCAAGGATTTGCTGGTCGCCCCGACTGAAAACATAGCGGTAATCCCAGCGATCGCCATTGAAACTGTCTTCGATCAGTGGCGTTCCCAATACGAAACGCACTTGGCGTCGTGTCATGCCGGGTTTGAGTTGATCGACCATTTCTTGCGTGACGACGTTACCTTGTTCGATACCAATACGATACACACCCGGAAAGCCCACAAAGCCACATCCCGATAGGATTACGGCGCTGAAAATGGCAATGAGAATGATTCGCATTGTTATAAACCTTTAACTTGTCGCTATGGGATGGCATCATACTGGTCTATCCGGATTGAGAGAACCCCCTAAATGCCTTTTGAAACCCAAGACCTTAAAAAAGCTGGGCTCAAAGTGACTCTACCTCGGCTAAAAATTCTGCAGATTTTAGAGTCGAGCTCAGATCAAGGGACGCATCTGAGCGCAGAAGATGTCTATAAAGCGCTACTCGAAGCCGAGGAAGAAGTGGGCTTGGCAACCGTGTATCGCGTGTTAACTCAGTTCGAGTCAGCGGGCTTGGTTCAGCGGCACAATTTCGAAACGGGCCACTCCGTCTATGAAATTGCGACCGGCGAGCATCATGACCACATGGTGTGTGTAGACGGTGGTGACGTCATCGAGTTTACCGACAGTGTGATTGAGAAGCGCCAGCATCAGATTGCAGAAGAGCACGGGTACGAACTCGTGGATCATTCATTGGTTCTGTATGTTCGTAAAAAACCGCAGGGTTAGGACGCCACGATTCTGAGGCATCGCCGGCGTGGTGTCGCACTTATTCGTCGAGGCGTGCCGCTCTCTGAAGCATCTCCGCCGCGTGTGCTCGCGTGTGGTCAGTGATGGTAACGCCGCCTAACATTCGCGCGATTTCCTCAATACGCTCTGATTGATCCAGTTCTACCAGTTTAGTTGCCGTGCTATCGGCGCTGTGGTCTTTGGCTATTCGAAGTTGATAGTGCCCCTGGCTTGCCACTTGAGCTAAGTGAGTGACACACAAGACCTGAGAGTGCTGGGTTAGGGCGCGTAAGCGCTGGCCGACAATCTCGGCTGTGGCACCGCCAATTCCGACATCCACCTCGTCAAATATCAGTGTGGGTGTAACGCTCTTTGCCGCCGTGACCACCTGAATAGCAAGACTGATTCGCGACAGTTCCCCACCCGATGCAATTTTTGTGAGGGCTTTTAGTTCGCCTTGCGCTTGGGTTGCAATCCTGAACTCGATTTCCTCGTTCCCCTGTGATGAGGGACTTGACGCTTCTCGCGGTGTGAGCACCGCGGCAAATCGACAGTGCGGCATTGCGAGTGCCTTCAACTGTTCTTGGATTTCGGCCTCCAGGACTTGGGCGGCTGCGGTTCGTTCGGCTGTGAGCTTGATCGCGGATTGCTGATAGTTGGCGAGCGTGGTTTTTAAGTGGTATTGCAACTCAGCGACTCGAGCATCCGTAGCAGTTAAACTGTCGAGTTCCGTCTGCAAGTCATCGTGCTTTTGTTGCAGTTCCTCGGGGCGCACGCGGTGCTTTCGCGCCATGTCATAGAGCGTATCCAGCTGAGTGTTGACTTCTTGCAAGCGCTCAGGATTGAGATCGACTCGGTCCGAAATACGTTCAATGTCGCGTCGCGCCTCGTCGATTTGAATGGCAGCAGACGAGAGGAGTTCGTAGCTCTCTTTGGTCAGGCCCGAATTCAGACCCGATTCCAGAAGATGAACTGCGCGATTGACGCCATCGCTGTGATGCTCGCACAGCTCTGCGGCCTCTGCCAGCTGCTTGAGCAAGCTTTCGCCCTGTGATAGCAGGTCGAGTTCTTGTTCAAGTTCTTGCAGCGCTTCGGGGCCAAGCATGACCCCGCCGATCTCGTCTATTTGAAATTCAAGGTAGGATTTGCGCTCTTCGTTGTCTTCGTTGCCCGCCGTAAGCGCGTTCAAGTCTGCTTGATATTCCTTATAAAGTTTCGCCAGAGAGGCGACTTCCGTTATCAGCGCGGGCGTTGGAAGCATTTCATCCAACATTTGCCTGTGCATCGCCTTGCGCATAAGCGACTGATGCGCGTGCTGGCCATGAATATCGACGATCAATTCGCCTAGAGCCGCGCACTGCTGAACGGTTGCGATGCCGCCGTTGATGTACGCACGGCTGCGGCCCTCGGCGGTGATGATGCGCCGCATGAGCAGTTCTTCACCCGCTTCAAAGTCATTCTCGCGAAGCCATTCTAAAGCTGGGCTCGTTTCGTCTAATTGAAAGAGGGCAGTTATCTCCGCCTGCTCTGCCCCGTGTCTCACGCTGCTTGAATCGGCGCGGTCTCCCAGGCAGAGCCCCAGGGCATCAATTAAGATGGATTTGCCTGTCCCCGTTTCACCCGTGATCACGGTCATGCCCTTCCGCAAGTCAACCGACAACGATTCGATTATTGCGAACTGCTTGATGTGAATGTGGGTGAGCATGCGCGAATTCCTTATAATGCGCTAGGGCGAACCTTGTGATTGACCGCAAGTTTAGCGCACTAGTATGTCACGAGAATCGTCTACTGCAAATTGATTCAAAATAGGCGGTAATGACTGGAATGATCGCTTGGTCTGAGGTATACCTAGCGAGCACTTTGGGTATTTTGCTTATGAATGATAAAAACGTTTCGGAACGTTCCAAAATTGTATTGCAGGCGCTGGTCAGGCGCTATATTAACGAGGGCGCACCAGTGGCGTCCAGCACGGTTCGTCAAGAGACAGGGCTGTCTGTCAGCGCGGCGACTGTCCGCAATATCATGTCGGACCTCGAGCATCGCGGTTTCCTGCACGCGCCCCATACCTCGGCTGGTCGTGTTCCCACGGCGGCTGGTTACCGGCTCTACATCGATTCGCTCCTGCAAGTCGATATGCCGGATGCCGCCACATTTCAAGCGCTCCAGAACGAACTGAATCCAGATAAATCCGCTCGAGACTTAATGCAGACGACCTCTGGTCTATTGGCGGAAATTACCTCCCAAGCCGGTTTGGTGACCGTGCCGAGACCCGAATCGCAGCGTTTTAGGCAGGTGGAGTTTTTGCCTCTCTCGGGTCAGCGTGTGCTCGTTATTTTGGTGATAAACGAGCACGAAGTTCAGAATAAAATTATTTACACACACGAGACCTATGAAGCAGATCAGCTCAAGGCGGCGGCTCAACTGATCAACGAGCGGTTTTCCGGTTATACCTTTGACGAGATCAAAGGGCGTATCGAGCTTGAAATCCGCGAGGCAAAGTCTCGGATCGATCGCTTGATGGAGGACACGCTCAGTTTCGCGAACAAAGCACTTTCTCTAAATGCCAGCAGCTCGGAAGACTATCTTATGGCAGGCGAGTCACGGTTATTAGAAGCGGTGTCTCCCCATGAGTTAGATCATTTAAAGGAGCTGTTTTCTGCACTTGAGCAGAAGAAAGACGTGCTGCATCTGCTGCAGCGTTCCTCGGACGCAGATGGCGTCAAAATTTTCATAGGGGAAGAAGCGGGCTTTAATGCGCTAGGGAACTTCTCTTTGGTGACTGCGCCTTACGGGGATGGTAAGAAAACACTCGGCGTGTTGGGTGTAATAGGGCCCACTCGTATGGAATACAATCGGGTTATACCGATTGTCGATTTAACAGCGCGAATGCTGAGTCAAGCTTTATCAAATTAATCTCTTGAAAAATCGTGATTGAACCCAATATCGGCAAGACGTTTAGAAAATTGTTTTGTCTGAATTGAAGGGGAATATCGTGAGCGATGCGAAAGAGTCCGAACAGCAAGAAAATACCACCGAACAAGTAGTGCCTGAAGTTGCCGAAGCCCAAACCGACGCTGCGGCTGCGCAAGAGAACGGGCCGTTTGCAGACGCCCAAGACGAGCTAGATCCTGCTGTAAAGATGGCGGAATTGGAGCAGGCCTTGGTTGAAGCCAAAGAATCCGTTCTTCGAGCACAGGCAGATGCGATTAACGCACAACGCCGGGCTGAGAAGGAAGTTGAGAAAGCCCGCAAGTTTGCGCTCGAAGGATTCTCTAAAGAGGTCCTGGTTGTCGCTGACAATCTGGAGCGCGCTCTGAGTATGGTTGATCCTGAAAACGAAGCCATCAAGCCTATTGTTGAAGGTATTGAACTCACCCTCAAAAGCTTTAGTGACGTGCTTGCAAAGTTCAATGTTGAAGCGGTGGATCCCCACGGCGAGCCGTTTGACCCTCAATTACACCAAGCTATGAGCATGGTGCCGAATCCCGAGGTGGATCCCAACACTGTGATTGCCGTTATGCAGAAAGGCTATACCTTAAATGGCCGATTAATTCGGCCAGCAATGGTGATGGTTAGCAAGGCCGAGTAGCTCTTTTTTTGTAATCCCCCTTGAAATATAGGGAATAGCATCCACATCAAGAACAACGAAACAAAACGTGCCAACTTCATGGGCACAGCAGGAGAAGCATTATGGGAAAAATTATTGGTATCGACCTCGGCACAACCAACTCATGTGTTGCGGTTTTGGATGGTGACAAGCCTCGTGTGATTGAAAACTCTGAAGGCGATCGAACAACTCCTTCAGTTATTGGTTATACGGAGGATGGTGAAATCTTGGTCGGACAGAGTGCCAAGCGTCAATCTGTGACCAACCCTACAAGCACGCTTTTTGCGGTTAAACGATTGATTGGGCGCAAGTTCACTGACGAGGTCGTTCAAAAGGACATCAAGATGGTGCCCTATTCGATTGTAGGCGCAGACAATGGCGATGCTTGGGTTGAGGTGAGAGGCAAAAAAATGGCCCCTCCGCAAGTATCTGCGCAAGTGCTGGCTAAAATGAAAAAAACCGCTGAGGAGTATCTCGGCGAGCCTGTAACCGAGGCAGTTATCACTGTGCCGGCCTATTTTAACGATTCTCAGCGTCAAGCCACGAAAGATGCGGGCAAGATTGCGGGGCTCGAGGTAAAGCGAATCATCAACGAGCCAACAGCTGCCGCTCTCGCTTATGGAATGGATAAAGTGAAGGGCGACAACGTCGTTGCCGTATACGATTTGGGCGGCGGTACTTTTGATATCTCCATTATCGAAATCGCCGAAGTAGACGGGGAGCACCAGTTTGAGGTACTTGCGACCAACGGCGATACTTTCTTGGGTGGTGAGGATTTCGATCTGAGATTGATTGAATACTTGGCAGATGAGTTCAAGAAAGAGAACGGCATCGACCTGCACAACGATCCACTTGCACTGCAGCGTCTGAAGGAGGCCGCCGAAAAAGCGAAGATCGAACTGTCCTCTTCTCGGGCGACTGAAGTTAATCTGCCTTACATCACGGCGGATGCCACCGGGCCCAAACATTTGATGGTTAAGTTGTCACGCAGCAAGCTAGAAGCGCTTGTTGAAGACTTGGTCAAGCGTTCACTTGAGCCAGTGAAGATTGCGTTGAAGGATGCGGGTTTGAGCCCAAGTCAGATCAATGATGTGATCCTAGTCGGCGGGCAAACTCGTATGCCGATGGTTCAACAGGCCGTGACGGATTTCTTTGGTAAAGAGCCTCGTCGTGATGTGAACCCCGATGAAGCTGTGGCGGTGGGTGCATCGATTCAGGGTGCTGTTCTTTCGGGTGACGTGAAAGACGTACTCTTGCTCGATGTAACGCCATTGACTTTGGGTATTGAGACGATGGGCGGCGTTGCTACACCTTTGATCGAGAAGAACACCACTATTCCGACGAAAAAGTCGCAGGTTTTCTCTACTGCAGACGATAACCAGACTGCGGTTACGATCCACGTTGTTCAGGGCGAGCGTAAACAAGCGGCGCAAAATAAATCGCTGGGCCGATTTGATTTAGCCGATATTCCGCCGGCACCGCGCGGAATGCCGCAGATTGAAGTTACGTTTGATTTGGATGCCAATGGTATTTTGAACGTGTCAGCCAAAGACAAAGCCACCGGTAAGGAACAATCGATCCGTATTACGGCATCGAGCGGGCTATCGGACGACGAAATCGAAGCAATGGTGCGAGATGCCGAGGCTAATGCCGAGGCGGATGCTCAATTCGAGGCCTTGATCTCTGCACGCAATACTTGCGAGGGTATGGTCCACGCCGCTAAGAATACCTTGAGTGAAGGTGGCGAACATGCAACGGATGAAGAGAAAGCGGCTATCGAGGCAGCTATCGCGGAGGCGGAAGAAGCCTTGAAAGGTAGTGACAAAGACGCTATCGATGCAGCTGCAACGAAAGTGACTGAGGCAACCAGCCCCGTGGCGCAAAAGATGTATCAGGCTCAAGCGGCTGCCGGCGAGCAAGCTGGTCCCGGTGGGGACTCGGGCGCTAACAGCGCCGACGACGTCATGGACGCTGAGTTCGAAGAAGTTAAAGACGAGAAGAAGTAGGGCGTCTTTAACCGCGCTGAGCGAGCTTAGCCAGTGTACAATGCATGAATCAGCGCGGGTCTTTGTGCCCGCGCCTTTGTTTTAGAAAATGAGAGGGCGTAGCCCCCAAAGAGCGAGAGCGAAGTTAGCCTAATGTCTAAACGCGATTACTACGAAGTGCTTGGCGTGGCGCAAAATGCCGACGAAAAGGAAATCAAGAAAGCCTATCGTCGGATCGCCATGAAATATCACCCCGATAGAAATTCGGATGATCCCAAGGCTGATGAAAAGTTTAAAGAGGCCACCGAGGCCTACGAGGTTCTGACTGACACCGAAAAGCGTTCGGCTTACGATCGCTTTGGTCATTCTGCTGTTGACGGCTCGGCTGGCGGTGGCGGATTCTCAGAAGGTGGATTCAGTGATATTTTCGGTGATGTCTTTGGCGATATCTTCGGCGGTGGGCGTGGTGGTCGAGGTGGACGCTCTGGCCCGCAGCGCGGGTCCGACTTGCGCTACACGCTCGATGTTTCGTTAGAAGACGCGGTGTTTGGTAAAACCGTTGAAATCAAAGTGCCAACTCTGCAATCGTGCGAGCCTTGCGACGGTACTGGCTCTAAACCTGGCACCAGCCCTAAGACCTGTGATACGTGTGGTGGTATGGGTCAGGTTCGAATGCAGCAGGGCTTTTTTCAAGTTCAGCAAACCTGCCCTAGTTGTCGTGGACGCGGACAAACTATTACTGACCCATGTGCTTCCTGCGGGGGCCAAGGGCGTGTGGAAAAAACTAAGACCCTGTCGGTGAAAGTACCGCCTGGTGTCGACACGGGGGATCGCATTCGTCTCTCTGGCGAAGGGGAGGCGGGCCCAAATGGCGGCCCAAATGGCGATCTGTTCGTTGAAATTTCAGTGCGTCAGCATCCTATTTTTGAGCGCGACGGCAAGCATCTCTACTGCGAAGTACCGATTACCTTTAGTGATGCAGCGCTTGGAGGCGAGCTTGAGGTTCCGACTCTGGAGGGCCGTGTTAAACTCAAAATTCCAGAAGGTACTCAAACTGGGAAGCTGTTCCGACTGCGTGGCAAAGGTGTGAAGCCTGTTCGTGGAGGTGCTGAGGGTGATTTATTGTGTAAAGTTACGGTGGAAACGCCTATCGAGCTCAATAGGCACCAAAAAGAGCTACTCCAACAATTCAAAGAGAGTTTAAGCGAAGGCGGAAAAAAGCAATCTCCCAAGCAAACTTCTTGGTTTGAGGGCGTAAAAAACTTTTTTGACGATATGAAATTATGACGGTAAGGATTGGGGTAATTGGCGCTGCTGGTAGGATGGGGCGCACCTTAATTGAGGCGGTGTCTCAAAGTGATGGTGCGTTGATACTCGCCGGTGCGACAGAGCGACCCGGTAGCTCTTTAATTGGAGCCGATGCCGGTGAACTTGCAGGTTTGGGTAAATTGGGCGTAAGCATCGCTGATGACGTAACTAAAATTGTGGGTGACATTGACGTCTTAGTCGATTTCTCGTCGCCTTCTGCCACGATAGAGCACATCAAAGCTTGCGCGGCTAACAATACAGCAATTGTGATTGGCACCACGGGTTTTACTGCTGAGCAAGACGAGATTATTACGAAATCTTCTGCTCAAATTCCCGTTTGCAAAGCTTCCAACTTCAGCACGGGTGTCAACTTGTGCTTCAAGCTATTGGATATTGCTGCTCGGGTTCTGGGTGACGATGTGGATATCGAGGTGTTGGAAGCACATCACCGTCACAAAGTCGATGCGCCCTCAGGCACGGCTCTGAGCATGGGCGGCGTTGTTGCTAATGCGCTCGGGCGTGACCTGGCCGAGGTGGCCGTTTACGGACGAGAAGGTCAAACCGGTGCTCGCGATCGCGATACCATCGGATTTGCTACCGTAAGAGCGGGCGATATCGTAGGCGACCATACGGTGATGTTCGCAGCAGATGGCGAACGCGTCGAGATCACGCACAAAGCATCGAGCCGTATGTCCTTTGCTCGAGGTGCGTTACGCGCTGCGCGTTGGGTAACCGAAAAACCGGCCGGCATGTACGACATGCAGGACGTACTAAATCTGAAGTAGCAAGCCGCTGGCCTTTAGACCAGGGGCTGCGATGAGAGGGTAACCATGAGTAATTACATCGCCAATATTGATGAAAGCAATGCAATGGCGCTGTTGATCGAAGAATCGCATCAGCGGCCCGTGGTCGTAGATTTCTGGGCGGATTGGTGTGGCCCTTGTAAAACCTTGATGCCCATTCTCGAAAAACTGGCGCACGAGTACGCCGGCGCGTTTTTATTGGCGAAGGTCAATGCGGATGAGCAGCAAAATATTGCCGCGCAGTTTGGTGTACGAAGTCTGCCCACCGTGATGGTGATTCAAAATGGGCAGCCTGTGGACGGTTTTGCCGGAGCGCAGCCCGAACCGCAAGTGCGTGAAATGCTGCAAAAGCACCTACCAAGCCCCTGGGCGGCGGCAATGCAAGAGGCCGCACGTCTGGTCGAGGCAGGCGAGTTGCAACAGGCCTTAACACTGCTTCGCAAAGCCTACGATGAATCGAATCAGGATCTTGATATCGCGCTCAATCTGGCACACGTTTTGATTCAGTGCAATCGATTCGCTGAGGCAGAAACCGTGCTAGAAAACATCCGTTTTGTCGATCGCGACGCGCGTTACGAGCAATTGATGGCCGATCTTGCCCTGAAGCAAGAGGCCTCAAAGTCGCCGGAAACGGAAGCGCTAGAAGCGCGACTCGAAGCCGATCCCGATAACTTGGATCTTCGGGTCGACTTGGCCGTTCAATACTCCGCCGACGGGCATCATGCGGATGCGCTCGAGCAGCTCATGGTCGTTCTGCGCCAAAATCGCGACCACAATGATGGTGCCACGAAAAAGCGCATGCTCGATATTATTGCGAGCCTAGGTAAGGGCGACCCGATTGCTGTGGATTACCAGCGCAAGCTATTCGGCTTGCTGTATTAAGCCTTCACACGGGATATTTTTATCCCGAACTTTCCTATCCTGAAGCTGTTTCCATTGCGGAGATGGCTCCCGCAAAACATCGTCTAGCAAGGCTTCTGAAAAAAGCGGTTCGCGCTGGTTGTCACTGTCAACTTGCTGTGATAGTTTGCTCTCTGTGCAAAAAACCTACTCCAAGTTCAAATCCAGGCAAATTGAGTGTTTAGAGCAGCATTGATCGTTTTATCTACCCTGGTTCTCATCGCATGCGATGGGGGTGATGATGCACGTACACCTGCCGTAGCACCGACAGGCGGCACCGCAGAGCTTGAGGCGCACAGCGCGATATTTGAACAGCGCCTCGAAAATCCAGCGCCTGGTATTTACGTGGCCATTGGCTATGCACTCGCAAACAGTATCTGGATTGAGGGCGACGACGGCGCCATTGTGGTGGACACAACCGAATCTCGTGGTGCGGCAGAGGCGGTGTTGGCAGCGTTCCGCGAGGTCTCGAATAAGCCGGTTGAGGCCATTATCTATACCCATAATCACGCTGATCACATTATGGGTGCGTCTGTGTTTTCTGAAGGCCGAGATATTCTCGTGTATGCGCACGAGACCCTTCCAAAACACGTTCGGCGTGTTATGAGCGTGATCACGCCGACCATCGAAACCAATGCGATGCGGATGTTCGGCGAGAAGCTAGCAGAGGGCGGGGAAGGTATCGTAAACGATGGTATCGGGCCCGAACTGCGCCAGTTCAGTGCCAGTGATGGCTTGGGTAGTCGCGGCTATTTGCCGCCGAACCAAGTGTTTGGTGATCAACTTAGCGTGAGGATCGCCGGTGTTGATTTGGAGCTTATTCATTCGCCAGGCGAGACCGACGATCAGTTGGTCGTTTGGTTACCTAAACAACGTGTTTTGCTGCCTGGTGACAACATCTATAAGGCCTTCCCTAACCTGTACACCATTCGAGGCACGCCGTACCGCGACGTCCGTAAGTGGTCCGACAGTGTTCGTGCGATGGCAGACCTCAAGCCCTTGGTCATGGTTCCAAGCCATACGGAGCCGGTTTATGGTGAGAGCGAGATTGAGCAACTGTTGAATGACTATGCAGATGCAATTCAATTTGTGCACGATCAGACCGTGCGCCTCATCAATCAGGGCATGCGCCCTGATCAGATTGTGCAAGCCTTAGAGTTACCGGACAATCTAGCTAATCATGCATGGTTGCGGCCGTTCTATGGCACCGTAGCGTGGTCTGTGCGTTCGGTTTACACAGGTTACCTAGGATGGTTTGACGGCGATAGCATCGATCTGTTTCCGACGCCTGAGGTTGAGCGTGGGGCAAAGTTGGTGGCACTTATGGGTGGCGTCGACCGAGTGTTGACCGAAGTAGAGCAAGAGCTTCAGGACAATCCACAGTGGGCAGCGGAGCTCGCCACTATGGTGCTGGATGCAGGCCTTTCAGACGAGCGCGCACGATCGCTGAAAGCCAGGGCACTCCGGAATATGGCCGCCGATATAATCAATCCCAACGCGCGTAATTGGTACTTAACGGAGGCGCTTGAGCTAGAAGGTCGGGTGGATATAGAACCACGACCGGTGGATGATGCACGCCTGAAGTTCGCGCAGAGCTTTCCTATTGAGAATATTCTGGAAATGATGCGGGTATCGTTAAACCCCGCGAAAACCGAAGGGGTCAGTGCCAGCATGGCCTTCACGTTCCCCGATCAAAGTAAGCGATTTCTGCTTACGGTGCGTAACAATGTGTTGTTAATCAACCCTATTGACGAGCTGCCCGCGGATACCGTGGAAGTGGAGTTAAATGCACGCGACTGGGTTGCACTTATTACCAAACACGACTCTTTCCCCGCAGCTCTGGCGAGTGGGCGATTGAAGGTGGTTAATGGGGTAACAGACGTATCGGCGGTGATTCGATTCCTGTCGATGTTTGCAAATTAAAACTGGAAAGAAAGCGAGGTAAGCAAAGTGGATACACGATTTTCGGATGAAGATCTTGCGTTTCGAGATGAGGTGAGAGCCTTTTTCAAAGAGGAATACACCGAAGAACTGCAGCAGCGAATGAAAGATAAATCGACTTTTAAGGCAGCAGTTGTCGAGTGGCAGAAAAAGCTGCACGCGAAAGGTTGGATTGCGCCCGGTTGGCCCGTTGAATACGGCGGCACAGGTTGGACTCCTACCCAAAAGTATATCTACGACTCCGAGCGTGCGTCTGCGGGCGTACGTGACAACGTGCCCTTCGGTTTGACCATGGTCGGCCCCGTTATTTACGCCTTTGGCAACGATGAACAGAAGGCGCAGTTCTTGCCTCGTATTTTGGCCAGTGATGACTGGTGGTGTCAGGGTTACTCGGAACCAGGATCCGGTTCTGATTTGGCGTCTTTAAAGACCAAAGCAGAGCGCGACGGCGACGATTACATCGTTAATGGGGCCAAAATCTGGACTACGTACGCTCAGTACGCCGACTGGATCTTCTGCTTGGTTCGCACCAGCAATGAGGGCAAGAAGCAGGAAGGTATCAGTTTCTTGCTGATAGATATGAAGACGCCGGGTGTTAAAGTGAATCCGATCGTGTCTATTGATAACCACCACAGCCTCAACGAGGTTGAATTCAACAACGTGCGCGTGCCTATTAAGAACCGGATTGGCGAAGAAAATCGCGGTTGGCACATCGCCAAAGCCTTGCTCGCACACGAGCGCACGGGCATCGCGGGCGTTGCGGACTGTAAACGTGCGGTATCTGAAATCAAGCGTCTCGCTGCTACTGAGGTGAATGGCGGTAAGCGACTCATTGATAACCCGAACTTCCAGAGCCGTCTGGCGGACATTGATATTGAGATCATGGCGCTTGAGTACACCGAGTTACGCGTGTTGGCAAGTTTGTCCTCTGGCGGCGCCCCAGGGCCCGAGTCATCGATGCTAAAGATCAAGGGTACCGAGATGCAACAGGCGACGCAGACTCTAATGATGGATCTGGCGGCGTATTACCAAGGCGTTTTACCCACGGATCTATCCGAAGAGGTACTTGGGCATTCCTTTGGTAGCCAAGCGCGTCAGTCCTTCATGTACGGTCGTGCATCGACGATCTATGGTGGATCAAACGAGGTTCAGAAAAATATCATCGCGAAAGCCGTCTTGGGCTTGTAAGGGTACGAGGTAAGCATAATGAATTTTGATTTTAGTGAAGAGCAAAACATGCTGCGCGACAGCGTAGCCAAATACGTTCAAGACGATTACGACTGGGACACCCGCAAAGCCATTGCGGCGACTGAAGCTGGAATGAAGCCTGAGAACTGGCAGACCTTTGCTGAATTAGGTTGGCTGTCGGTTCCTTTCGCAGAGGAATTTGGTGGCTTTGGCGGCGGCCCTGTTGATGTGATGGTCATGATGGAAGAGCTCGGCAAAGGCTTGGTTCTCGAGCCTTACTTTGCCACCGTGGTGCTTTTTGGTGGGCTTCTGCAAAAGGGCTCTAACGAGGCGCTGAAAGAGTCGGTTATTCCAAGCGTTATTGATGGTTCATGCCTGGGTGCCTTCGCGTATCTAGAGCGTCAGTCTCGCTTTGAGCTCCATGACGTGCTCACCACGGCAACTGTGGAAGGCGATGATCGCATCATCAACGGCGAAAAAGTGGTCGTGTTTAATGGTGCTAGCGCAACCCACTTGATCGTGTCAGCGCGCTCCTCGGGTGCGCAATCGGATGCGGCGGGTCTTTCTTTGTACTTGGTGCCAGCGGATGCCGAAGGTATTGAGACCAGCACGTATCGTTTGATGGACGGCCAGGTGGTTGCAAACATCCGTTTCAACAACGTAAAAGTGCCCGCATCGAATGCGGTTTGTGCAGAAGGCGAAGCGGCTGGCTTGATTCAGTCGGTGACGGAAGACGCGATGTTGGCTTTGGGTGCTGAAGCGCTAGGTGTAATGGGTCAACTCAATAGCAAGACGGTAGAGTACACCAAAACACGTGAGCAGTTTGGCGTTAAGATCTCTAGTTTCCAAGCTTTGCAGCACCGAATGGTCGAAACCTTCATGGCGTATGAGCAAACGAAATCCTTGCTATACCGAGCGGTATGCGATTTTGAAGCAGACAAACCTGAAAAGCGTGAGTCACTCTTGGCTCTGAAGATTATGATCGACAAGGCGGGAAAGCGTATCTACAGTGAAGCCATACAGATGCACGGTGGTATGGGTATTACCGATGAGCTTGATATCGGCCACTATGCAAAACGCCTGATGATGATTGGTACCACCTTGGGTGACGCAATGCATCATATGAGTGAATTCACGCAATTGCGTTACGCAAGCTAGATTGGGGGGCGTATGGAAATTAAAGGCGGTATTGTTGTTGTCACTGGCGGTGGCAGCGGCATAGGCAAGGCTCTGTGCGAGCGCTTTTCTCAGGAAGGTGCCGCTCTGGTTGCTGTGGCTGACCTGAACAAAGAAGCGGCTCAAGCGGTAGCCGATTCGATTGGGGGTGTCGCCTTTGGTGTTGATGTACGCGATGAATCCCAAATCAAAACGATGGTCGATGCGCTGGTTGAACAATACGGGCGTATCGATTTATTCTGTTCCAACGCCGGTATTATCGCCGGTGATGGCCCTCAGTGGTGGGCAACTTCCGCAACCAATGCAACCTGGCAAGCGATGTGGGAAATCCATGTGATGTCGCACATCTATGCAGCAAGGGCGTGTTTGCCTCACATGATTGAGCGGGGGCAGGGTTACTTTGTTAACACCGCGTCCGCCGCGGGTCTTCTCAGCCAGATTGGTGACGCAGCTTATTCAACCACAAAACATGCTGCGGTGGGATTTGCCGAGTCGCTGGCGATTACACATGGTGACGACGGTATCAAAGTGAGCGTTCTCTGCCCACAAGCGGTTGATACCCCTATGATTCAGGCGGTAGAGAACGGCGGGGTTGCGGGTGTTGATGGTGTGGCCACCCCCGAGCATGTCGCTGGATGTGTGGTTGATGCGGTTCGCGAAGAGCGCTTTTTGATTTTGCCGCACCCTCAGGTTGAACAATATCGCGTTGCGAAGACGGCAAACTATGACAGATGGATCGGCGGTATGCGAAAATTGCGACGAGCCTACCCTAAACCCGAGTTGTAGATGCAAAAAGCCATAACCCCCGATGTTGAAGTGCAGGAGCGTTTCGCACGCACGGTTTTCAACGGATTTGAATCCTACTTTGCTGAGTTCCAGAATATAACGCTAGCGGCGCGCTCACGATTCGAGCGTGCTGATTGGCTTGCGATGCACAAGGCGTCGACGGAACGCATCGATTTGTACAAAAAAAAGATCGGACATGTAACTCGCTACGTCGATATCATTGCGGGTAATAAACGCAACGATTACACCTTTTGGCGCGCTGTAAAGCAATTTTACTCTGGTTTGATTAAAGGGCATTCGAACTTCGAAATTGCAGAGACTTTTTTCAACTCGGTCTACTGCTCCGTTTTCGAACATCGTTTGATTAAAGACGATCACGCCTTTGTGTTTTCGACACAGGGCGACATGCCAAAATCCGATATGACTCAGGTCTATCGTGTCTATCCAATTGAGTCGGATTATAAAGACACCTTTCGTGCTCTTTTGCGGGACTATGAGTTCGCGATTCCCTACGAAAATTTAGAACGGGATCTGGTGTCAATCGATCAGTTACTGCGGTCGTACCTGCCCCCTCGGTTTAATCTGATCCAGGGCGAAAGCGAAATTCAGGTGCTCGAGCATCACTTTTTTCGAAACAAATGCGCCTATATTGTAGGCCGTTTTGTGACGGGCGATGACAGCATGCCCTTTGTGGTGCCCTTACTGCACAGCGAGAACCACGAAATTTACATCGATACGGTATTGTTTGGATCGGATCGTGTTAGCGTGATATTCAGTTTTACACGCTCCTATTTTATGGTCGATGCCAGCGTTCCTTCAAAATACGTGCGTTTTCTACAGCACTTGATGCCAGCGAAGCCCATCTCTGAAATCTACAGCGCGATGGGTTACAACAAGCACGGTAAAACCTATTACTACCGCTGTGCAACCCGGCACATGCAGACGACTAACGACAAGTTTATTATTGCGCCTGGTATCAAAGGTATGGTCATGAGTGTGTTTACGCTGCCATCCTATGATTTCGTGTTTAAGATCATTAAAGACCGTTTCACTCCGCCGAAGGAAATGACGCGGGAGCAGGTAAAGGCCAAGTACCGGTTTGTAAAGCGAGCCGATCGTGCCGGAAGGATGGCTGATACCCAAGAGTTCAACCAGTTGGTGCTGGATCGTAACCGATTCTCCGACGAGCTAATGGAAGAGCTCTACGAAGTCGCACCGTCGATCATTCACGAGAAAGGCTCAGCCCTTATCATCGATCATGTCTATGTTGAGCGGCGCATGACACCGCTTAATCTCTATCTACAGGACGCAACCGACGAGCAGGTGCATGATGTAATGGACGAGTACGGCAACGCCATTAAGCAGCTGGCGTCGGCTAATATTTTCCCTGGTGACATGCTGCTGAAGAACTTTGGTGTGACGCGTCACGGCCGTGTTGTGTTCTACGATTACGATGAAATTGTGCCTCTTGTGGATTGCAATTTCCGTAAGATCCCGACGCCTCGAACTGAAGCTGAAGAGATGGCGAGTAAGCCCTGGTATACGGTTGGGCCGAACGACATTTTCCCAGAAGAGTTTCGATTGTTCTTTTCCGGTAATCAGCGAGCGCGTAAGGTCTTTGATCAGATGCACGGCGATTTGTACGAGGCGAGCTTTTGGCAGAATCTGCAAGACAAAATCAATTCGGGTCATGTGGAAGATTTCTTCCCTTATCGTCGTAAATATCGCTTCGATCCGCAAAAGAAAACAGGATGAATTGAATGGCCACAATTATGATGGTGCGGCATGGCCAAGCCTCCTTCGGATCGGATAACTACGATCAGCTCTCGCCCTTAGGTCAGCGGCAGGCTGACCTGATGGGCGAATACTTTCGCGATACCGGTGTGGTATTTGACGTTGCCTATTCTGGGCAACTTTCGCGCCAGCGCGAAACAGCGCAGCGGGTTTTGGCGAGTCAGCCGGGCGTCGTTGATCACAAGATTGATGCGCGATTCGATGAGGTTCGTAACGACGAGCAAGTCGATATTTTACTGCCGCTTTTGACTGAGTCTGAACCTCGGCTGGCCAAGCTAATGGAAAGTGCCTTGCAGGATAGCAAGCACTATCAAAAGATTATTGAGGCGGTGTTTACGCACTGGGTTACCCGTACAACCCCACACCCGGATATTCAAAGTTGGGAGGATTACTCTACCGGTGTGATGAGCGGTATTCGTGATGTGATGCACGAGGAGGGCGGCGGTAAAACGGTGGGAATCTTTACGTCGGGCGGCACGATCGCCACGGCTACGGCGCTTGTATTGGGTGTTAGCGCGGATCTGGTGTATCGCTTTTATGAGCCGGTGATTAACTGCTCGGTTACCCAATTTTTCTACTCAGGCGATAAGATTTCTCTGAGCCACTTCAATGATCACTCGGCGCTGAGATTGCTGAGCGCACAGTTAGGTGAGCGTCTGGTCACGTATCGATGATCGACTTGTTCTTCGTGCGGCACGGTGAAGCCGCGCAATCCTGGGGGCAACACGTAGACCCGGGGCTGAGTGAGCTGGGTCGATCGCAGTCGGCTGAAACCGCGGGACGGTTGAACGGTTTGGCGCCCGCAGATACCGTACTCATGTCGAGCCCCAAACTTCGCGCGCAAGAGACGGCGCAGCCTTTCGCGGAACGGCGATCAGCGCCAGTGATCATTACAGATGTATTTCGTGAAGTGCCAAGCGTTACCGATTTAGAGAATCGCCAAGCCTGGCTTCAAAAATTGATGCGAGGTTCTTGGAGTGACGTAGATGAGCCAGAGGTGCTTGGCTGGCGTAAGGGTGTGATCAGCGCTATTTCGGGCTTGGGGCATCACTCCGTGGTATTTACGCATTTCATGGTGTTGAACGTCATCGTGGGTCACATTCGCGGCAGTGACGCTGTTTTGCAGTACTGGCCTGCTAACGGCTCAGTTACTCGTTGCCGTCTTACAGATGGTGAGCTTCAGCTGGTTGAACTCGGTGCTCAAATGAGCACCGTAGTGAATTAATCGGTACTGCGGATTCGCGCCAGACTCTCTTGCACTGATGAGGCGATTAAGACGCCATCGCGTGTATAAAAACTACCTCTGCTGAAGCCTCTGTTACCGTTGGCGCTCGGGCTGTCCATATCTGCTAGGATGTACTCGTCGGCTCTGAAAGGCCTGTGAAACCATAAGCCATGATCTAAACTAGCGCATTGCACTTCGGGCATCGCTGGTGAGTAGGGATGAGGATACATGGCGGTGCCAAGTAAGCCATAGTCAGAGATATAGGCTAACAGAACCTGATGTAACCGTGGGTCTTCAGGGAGCTCTTGCGCCACTCTGAACCAAAACTGCTGGTGTGGGGGTAAGGGTTTTGGATCTAAGTAATCGCGCCGGTGGACATTTCTGCGTTCAATCGGAAAATGATTTGGCGGGCGCATTCCCTCGGGAAATCGATGCGCATTTTTCGCCCAATACTCCTCATCTGTTTCTACATCCTCGGGCATTGGGGCTTCAGGCATATCCATCTGGTGCGAGTAGCCCTCTTCGAACTGATGGAACGAGGCAGACATATTAAAGATCGGGATGCCGTCTTGTTTTGCGATGATCCTTCGGGTCGTAAAGCTACCCCCGTCTCTGATTGGATCAACTTCAAATAAGATCTGCTTTTTCGGATTGCCGGGGCGCAAAAAATAGGCATGTAGCGAATGCGCTAGGCGGTCCTCTCCAACGGTACGTGATGCAGCGTTGAGACACTGGGCTAAGACTTGCCCGCCAAAGATACGTGAGGGGCGCGCAGGGCTTTGGCCCACGAATACGTATTTGTCGATTTGCTCAACGTGCAGGTAATTGAGCAGTTTATTGATGTCCATTTCTTACCTCAGTTTGTGAGCCCGTTGATCAGGGCGTCGAAATATTCTTGTGCCGTCTGTGGCACATCAGTGACCGGACGCCAAGCGCTGAGTTCCATTGCAGCATTCACGGATCCGGTAATTAGATTCTCTGCTACTAGGGTGTTTATGGGCCGAATGCTCCCGTCTTCAAGCCCCTGTTCCACAAATTCTCGTAGGATGCGATTTGCGTTTCGTGTGCGACGAAGAATGGGTTTGCGTCTCTCCTCATCAAGGGCTGTGATGGTGTTGTACCGAATCAAGGGACCTTGCTCGGAGTTTTGAAGGATGAACAGTGCGTGGCAAGCGTGAACGATTTTCTGAAGGCCGCTATCGTGCGTTGCCTGGATCTGCTTGTAGGCGAGCTCTTGTTTGTCTAAGGAGTACTCATAGCAGTGAGCAAGTAAATCGTCTTTAGATTTGATGTGGTAATAAAAGGCGCCCTTTGACACGTTTAAAAATTCGGCTATTTCGTCAAGCGATGTTCCGCTGAATCCTTTACGGTTGAAATAACGTGTTCCCGCCTTGAAAAATGCCTCTTGTTTGAGTTTGTTCTGAGCTTCACGATCAAATCCCGAACTGATCGTTTGTTGTGTCTCCAGCCCCGCAGTAGAGGAATAGGTCTCAGCTGTTGCAGCGATGCCGTCGAGAAGAATGGAGATCGCGGCATTAGCGAGTTCTGGTATCTCGTCATTAGGCACGGGCTCAAGCCAGTAGAAAGCCCAGTCGAGCGCACCGAGAATGGCACGGGTGGTTGTCGTAGGTTTAACGGATCTCAATTCTCCGCTCGAAATCCCTTCGATAATGAACGAACGTAGCTTCAAAAACATCTGTATGTACAGCGCTTCAATTTGCTCTCGTTTTTCGCCTTTGAGAGACGCGATTTCGAGCAGTGCGGCCATATGGTAGCCTTGCCCTTGTTTTGCTTTGCGTATGTCATCGAAATGCGCAACGATATAGGCACTGATGCGTTCTCTAGCCGAATCGTGGGCATCGGCGATTTGATCGAGTTTGGACATCATGTGATTCAAGGTCGATGCATAGCACTGAAAGATCAAATCTTCTTTGGTGCGCACGTAATAATAGAGACTGGTTTTAGTTAGCCCCAGAGTGGCCGCAACGTCCGCGAGCGTTGTTGCACGTGCGCCTTTGCTATTAAATAAACGAGCCGACTCGGATAAGATCGCTTCTCGCTTTGCTGTATGCTGCGCCGATTTATCGAAGGGGGAGCCGCTGCCATGGGGGGTATTTATTTTTGTATTGTCTGGCAAGGTGAATGCTCACGTTACTATGGGTTCGATTAACTGAACTTTAGGTATTTTTTTTGTCGCTGTCTAGGGTAAGCTTGCACCCTCGACTCATTTATACAGACTAAGGGGCGCACTGTGTCTGATACCATTAAGTTATCTATCCAAGGGCCGATCGCTGAGTTGATTCTAAATAACCCTGAACGCCATAACAGTTTGGGTGCAGAAGAGCTCAAGGGCTTATCTGAATCGCTGAGTACGGTTGCTTCGAATCCTGAATTGCGCGTTCTAATCATAACCGGGGCTGGCGAGAAGACCTTTTGCGGCGGCGCCTCGCTGGTCGATCTGCGCAGTGGGGCTATCACCGGCGATGACTTTCAGGCCGTGACAGATCAGATATCCAGTCTAACTATTCCGACCATCGCTGCTTTAAACGGAAGCGTATTTGGTGGCGGCGCAGAGCTTGCTTTGAGTTGTGATTTCCGAATCGGCGTTGAGGGAATGATATTGCGGGTGCCCCCTGCAACTATGGGGCTGTGTTATCCCATATCGGGGATCGAAACATTCACTAAAAAACTGGGCCCGAACATGAGCAAGCGCTTGCTTTTAGCTGCCGAGAAGGTGGAGGGTGAAGCCCTTATCCAGATCGGATTTTTGGATTCGTTGGTCGCAAGAACCGAGTTGAATGGGGCCGCGTATGCCTACGCAGAGCAGTTAGCCGCAAATGCGCCATTATCTGTGCAGGGTATGAAGAAGATTATTGATGCTATCGTTGACAGCAGTCTGGACAGGGAAGAAGCAAAGGTTATCGCAAATCACTGCTGGAATTCGGAAGACCTAAAAGAGGGATTAGTAGCGCAAAAAGAGAAGCGAGCTCCCCATTTTAAAGGCCGCTAGCGTGGTAGGCTGATTTGGTTTTGTGCTGGTATGGTGACCCCAATGATTAACGGGGCCTGGCATCGATCGTAAGCTTCCCCCGGCTTTTTTATTAGCCATGAACCCCTACGCTTTGTTATCGATCATTACCTCAACCGCATGAAGATCGGATGCTACACTGATTTGTGCATCGACATTTTTAAGTAAGAGTCTGATTCGGGCATTTCCCATGGGGTCGGATCCAAATATCAGTGAGTGGCTGCAGCTTACTCTGATCCCCAGTTCGGTTCCGATTTCAAAAAAGCTCAACGTTAGGGCAATACGAGATATTCGACGCTCACTTAGGTGGGCTGTCGACCATCGTGCGAGCTCGACAACGAGGGCATATATCCGGAGAGTCAGATCCGTTCTAACACAAGGGCTTGGAGACTCGACCAACCCAATGCACTGTAAGCCCCTTTGACTTGTTTCTTTGGAGACAATCTCCAGCGCTATATTTCCAATGGCATCGCAGCTGACTTCCGTCGTGTAGCTGCCCACCATAAGACGTTCATTTGCCTCCTGCATTTCGTTGAGCCATTGCGTCAAATCGCTCCCCTGGTAGATCGGGGCTAAAACTCCAAGATCTTTAATAAAGTGTTTTAATAGTCGGGTTTGGTTCTCAACGGATCGCGTTAACGCGCTATTTCGCCTTTCCATGATTGCCATCTGGTCTTCAGAGGCGTCTAGCATTTCTTTGGACATTAGTATCGCGCGACGGTGGAGCTTAACGTTGTCGTAATGTCGTTTGCCCGCAACCGCAGCCCAAGCAATGAGAGCGCAATAAGCCGCAAAGGCCCACCAAGTTAGCCACCAAACCGGCTTCATAGTTATGTCGAGTGTGATTTCTTCGATGCTACGAACCCCCAGCGAATTTGCACCCCTGACTCGTAATTTGTAGTCCCCGGGCGCCAAATTTGTATAGGTAGCGCTGCCGTTGACTTTGCCATCGACCCAGTCTTCATCGAAGCCTTCCAATTTGTATTCATAACGATTCTGAGATGGGTTTATGTAGTCCATCACGGCAAAATCCGCTTTAAAGGAATGTGCTTCATGGGATAAGACAACGGAGGTGATCTCCTCGGCGGCTATGGTAAGGTCCAATTCCTCACCATTGACCGAAAATCCTGTGAAGTTGAGAAGCGGCGGAGAGTCACTGCTAATATCTGTCTCACCATCCCAGACGAGTAATCCTCCAGAGCCGCCGAAAACGAGTTTTCCATCTGGAGTTTTGCCTGATATACCAAACTCGAATTCGAAATTTGGAAATAAATTCCGAATTCGGAGTTGTTTGAAG
>JAUHWV010000180.1 GCA_030427335.1 Gammaproteobacteria bacterium
CCTCATGCCAACCGTCCTCAGCGGTCCGTATGACAGCCTGGAGCAAGCACATGCCGCGGAAGCACTTTTTTCAAACTTTGATACTTGGATTCGGACTCGTGCGGCTGTAATGAGCGAACTCCCCGAATGAGTCCCACTCTGCCTCAAGTTTTCCGACGGAAACCCGATCTATACCATATAGACGTATTCGCAATAAACTAAGAGCAACTAATATGGCCAAGAAAGACGCGCCCGCGGAATCAGAAGAGCTCGAAGCAGCACCCAAAGGAATAGGGAAGCTGTTGAAAAGCTTTAGCAACCTTTTCAGCCGCAAGGACCCTAACGCGTCTGAAGACGATGACAAAGGTTCAAAGTCTAAATCAGGAAAGAAAGGCAGCGAAGACGACGAAGGTGAAAGTAAGTCAAGCGGTCTAAGTATTCTTACGACCGTGGCCGCGCTTGCTGGCGTATTGGTACTCGCAACGCTTCTGATTTTCTTCAGTATCAGTAGCTATCAACTTTCAACGCGCATTGAGGCTATGAACGACACCGTCCTAGCGGTGGGCAAGCGTGTTATAGAGCTCAATCAGGCCATCGATAGACTTGGGCCACTGACGCAAGTAAGTAAAACTGAAGACGCAGGAATGGATGACGTCGTGGACGCAAAGACTGCAGACACTGCATTACCAAGTGAACTCAAAACGCAACTTGATGCACAGGCCCTGCAGCTAAAGAGCATCTTGAATACATTAGCGGCAACGTCAAGTAACAAAGTCGGTCTTGACCCTGCAACTGAACGCCAAATTAAAGCTCTCACGAAAGATTTAGCTGCGCTACTCGAGCTTGAAAAAGCAAATTACCTTCAGGCAATCCGCAATCAAACAGCGATCCAAGAAGCGAAACGAGAAGAGCCGGTGATTACGTATCCGCCAGCGCCCAAAGAAAACCAATAAAATTAGAGGCTATCCTGCAGGCAAGAGCGAAGCTTTTTGACGCAAGCGGTCAAGATTTGACTCACACGAGATTCGCTGACTTCGATTACCGCGGCAATCTCTTTGAGGTTCATTTCTTCAACATAATAGAGCGACACGACTAAGGCCTCTCGCTCAGGCAGCGCTTCGATGGCAGCGGCCAGCCCATCCATGAACTCCGCGTGTTCAACCTGTTCCTCAGGGTCAGCGCTCTCTGCTGGGATCATATCGATGTCATCGCCCTGCATTTCATCCATTGAGACCGTCTGAAACGTCAGAGCATGCGCTCGCTCGCGCTGATACTGGTCCATCTCCTTGCCAAGATATTCCGCTAATTCTGCTTGAGTCGGAGCCCGACCCAGCTCAGAGGCTAAAGCCTGGTGAGCGGCGTTATTCTCTTTGATGTGACCCACGGCAGAACGTGGAAGATCGGATAATTTACGTACCTCATCTAAAATTGCACCACGCACACGGTTGCGGGCGAAGGCTTCAAATTCAATGCCTTTGCTTGCGTCAAACGAATTAGAGGCCTCTATCAAGCCCATCATACCCACCTGCATGAGCTCATCCAGCTCCATATAGGCCGGCACACGCGCCTTTAAGTGCAGGGCAACCCGTTTTACCAAACCGACATGCTTCAAAAGCTCGTGCTGTTTGGCGCGCCCGCCATGCTGTACTTCTTCATAGAGTCCTATGTTTGACATATCACACTCTCTCGCTCGCTTGGTCGCTCAGCCGCTCCATAAAAAACTGTATTCCACCGGACACCCGTGACGCAGAGGGGAGCTCTAGCACTTTACTCGCCAAAGCTCGCACATCGCTGGCAATCAAGCTGCTGGGAGCGAAATCGATCACGGGGATACCCGCCCTTGCAGCCTTAACCACGTTGCTGTCTTCACGGATCGAACTCAAATAATTGATATTTACATCCAAAAACTTCATTGCCACATCATTTAACAAACGGTGTATGGCCGCTCCCTCTTTGTGGCTACTGACCCGATTTGGGAGCACATGTAGGGATTGACTGACATCAATCGCTTGTGACAGAACTTTTATGATTCCGTAAGCATCTGCGATGGACGAAGGCTCATTTTCAACAACGACAATTTGATGATCACAGGCTTGAAGCAGCAAGGTGACGTTATGAGACACACCCGCAGCCGTATCGACAATAAGTACATCGCACGGAGGCAGTTGCGACACGCTGTTTATGAGACCACGTACCTCTGCGTGAGAGAGAGAAGCAAGCTCACTAACGCCACTCGCCCCCGGCAGTAGTCTTAGGCCATGTGGGCCGCTTATCATGACTTCTTCGACCGTTTTTTGACCGGACAAGACATCAGCAAACGTAAATTTCGGGCTGCAACCAAGTAAAATTTGCGCGTTACTCAAACCCAAGTCGCCATCGAGTAACAACGTGTCCTTACCTTGGCTAGCGAGACAGGCAGCAAGGTTGACCGCAGTCGTTGTTTTTCCAACACCGCCCTTTCCGCTCGCGACACCGATCACCAATCTGTTTGTTGTCATGTTAGTAAGGTCTCGCTCATCTATTGCTCCGAGTTTAGCATTTACATTTGAAAAAATAACTAGTTTGATTAAACGCTTACGGCAAACCTTGCCGCAGATCCATTCGCCTTCCGGCCGGATAGCGGCTGCTCAGAAACGTCTAAGCGCGTCACCCTCTTGAGTAAGTCTTCAAAGGCCGGCCTTGAAACTATATCCCCCTCGGGTCGCTCTGAATCGGGGTATTTTACTGCTTCATCGACCGGGGGTGTTACACTCAGCGGTCGCGCGCGCGATGACAAAATCCCTGGGACGCCTGAGGCCAACTGGCGCCCTGACTCAGATCGTTCCTGAGGTGTTACCAACTGACTTCGAACCCGCGTGTCCCCTATGCCCGCATCCGCGTCTAACTCTCGCACGTCTCGCCCCAAAACTAAAGCATACTCCTCGTTCGGGTCTAGGATCGGTTCGATATCAATTGCGACGATAAGCTCAATCTTTCCACCGACTTTTTGATTGGACACAATCAGCGCGTTATCACCGAAACGATGTTCGATTTCTCTCATGCCCTGGCGTAAATCCATGGTAACGACTCTCTCCAATTGCATTGTGCTACCTCCTTTACTGTTCAATATTGCCATCGACACTGGCTATTACACGTATCGCTTGATCATCCGGAATTTCTTCGTAGGACAATACAGTCAAACCATTAATACGTGGCCGAACGAACGTAGCCATCCAAGCACGCAAGGGTGGCGAAACCACCAGTACCGCATTAATGCCTTGATTTTCTGCTTCGCGCATGTTGTCTACTAACGCCTTCAGTAGCCTCTCGGCGAGGGTTGGCTCAAGCACCATGTTGCGCGCACCCCCACTCTGTTGCATCAATGTGTGCAACATCTGCTCGAGATTGGCATCAAGGGTAATCACGGGAAGATTCGAATTTTGATCCACCAAATTTTGCACAATCATGCGGCCAAGACGAGGTCTCACCAGAGCCGTAAGCTCATCCGGATCTTGGGTTTGACCACTTCGGGTCGATAGCGTTTCAAGTATGGTACGCATATCTCGGACCGGCACCGCATCCGTCAATAGATTCTTGAGGACCCGAGTGACTACCGATAAAGAGAGACGTCCCGGCACGAGGTCGTCCACCAACTTGGGGGATCGACTTGCGACTTTATCGAGTAGTTGCTGCGCTTCATCATGACTGAGTAGCTCAGCTGCGCAATTGCGTAGGAGCGTGTTCAAATGTGTTGCAATGGCTGTCGCCGAGTCGACAACGGTATACCCCAAAGCGCGAGCATAATCTCTTTGAGCAGGCTCAATCCAAACGGCGTCCAGTCCAAAGGCTGGGTCTTTGGTGGCCTCACCTGCCACCCGATCGCTGACGCCACCTGGATCAATCGCCAATTCACGCCCAACGCGAACTTCACCTCTTCCCCTAACCACGCCGTTAATCACAATCGTGTAGGCATCGGGTGACAGATCCAGGTCATCTCGGATACGAATAGGCTGAATTAGAAAGCCCAACTCGGCGGAGAGTTTCTTCCTAATCCCCTTAATTCGAGGTAGAAGCTGACCGCCAGAATCGGTGTTGGCAAGCGAGACCAAACCATAACCAATGTTAAGCGCAATCAAGTCTACCTGCTCGATGTCATCCCAACCCAATTCTTCGAGCGCCTTAGGCTTAGCAGTTTCACTCGGATTCTCAATCAAATTCAGGGGCTTAGGTTCCTTCGACTTGCGCTGCAAATAATAACCAAGCCCGCCTGCGCCCCCCGCGAGCGTTAGAAAGATGAAGTGAGGCATACCGGGTACTAAACCGAGAACGCCTAAAACGCCCGCTGACAAGAAAATGGCGCTGGGCCGGCTTAACTGACTTCCCGCTTGCTCAACCATAGACTCTGCGGTTGTTACGCGAGTCACCAAAATGGCCGTAGCAAAGGACAAAAGAAGCGACGGAATCTGAGCGACCAGTCCATCGCCGATGGTCAGCAATACATATATCGTA
>JAUHWV010000181.1 GCA_030427335.1 Gammaproteobacteria bacterium
ATCGATACCACGGTCCTAGAGCGTTTACAAAACGTCATAGACCAACCCTTCGAGCGCATCGACTATACTGACGCCATAAAAATTCTTGAAAATTGCGGCGAAAAATTTGAGTTCCCAGTGAGCTGGGGTATCGATATGGCATCCGAACACGAGCGCTACCTAGCCGAGAGACACGTGGGCCGCCCCGTCGTAGTGATGAACTACCCGAAGGACATCAAGGCGTTCTATATGCGCTTAAACGACGATGAGCGCACCGTCGCCGCAATGGATGTATTGGCACCCGGCATAGGCGAGATCATCGGCGGAAGCCAACGTGAAGAGCGTTTGGATATACTCGACGCTCGCATGGATGAGACCATGCGTGAGCATTTATGGTGGTACCGCGACTTGCGCCGCTACGGCACGGTGCCCCACGCCGGTTTCGGCTTGGGATTTGAGCGCTTGCTCAACTACATTACCGGCATGGAAAACGTGCGCGATGCGATACCTTTCCCTCGCACACCGGGCAACGCCCATTTTTGAATCGCGAACCAACAGTAGTCCCGTTTCGGTGATGGACTGATATCAAAACGGTGCTCAACGGCGCAAAGTGCACTAGTTGTACTGTGCCGATGGGTTGCGCATTAAACTCGCCCACCCTAATGAGGAAGCGCACAGTGAATCGCCGTGCGCACAACTTACAGCTGTGATACAGCCCACGCTAAAGCGCGCGCATTAATTTCGCGCGCTTGCTGCTCACTACGAGCCTCGGTGTAACACCTCAACTCCGGCGCGTTGCCGGACTGTCTGAAATGTACGATCACATTGCCCTCGTATCGCAATCGATAGCCATCTGTAGCATCGGCACTCACAAAGGGTTGAAGCTCCAAATCTTGCTCTAGGGTATAGGGATCGGTCTTCAACTGAGCAATAAACTCGGCACCGCGTTCGGGTGAAACCCCCTTTACTCGATCACTGGCGGTGTAAATCTGAGGTAAGCGAGCCTCGAGTGCGGAAAGCTGAATTCCCCGCTTCTTGCACGCTGCCATAACCACCAAAAAAGGCAAAATGGCGTCCCGCGTCGCCAGTGGCCGCAAGATCGACCCCTCAACAGCGAGCTCACTGCCCACCAAAAACCCGCCGTTCGCTTCATAGCCTACGACATTTTGGTAGTCAGCGGCGAGCGACTCCATCGCTTCGATCACAAAGGGTGAACCGATTCGAGTACGCTCAACTCGCGTAAAACTCGCACATTCCTCCACCAAAGAGTTTGAACTCACCGGGGTAACTACGGCGTTGGCATAGAGCAACTGCGCGCACAGCACGCCCAAACGATCGCCGCGTAGCCAGCGCCCCTGTTCATCACCAACCAGAGGGCGATCGGCGTCGCCGTCGGTAGAAAAAATACAATCAAAGGTATAGTCGGCGGCCCACTGCTGGGCTCGCTTGTGATCCTCGACCGAAACGGCTTCGGTGTCGATCGGCACAAATTCATCCGTTCTGCCCAGCGCAATGACCTGCGCGCCCATGCGCTCGAACAAATCAACGAAGAGATCCCGCCCCACGCTGGAATGCTGATACAGAGCAACCGTCACCCCCTCGAGCGCAGTCTTGCCAAATACGTCAAGGTAGCGATGGCAATAGTGCTCATAGGCGCGCTCATCAACCGAGGGCAAATCCGTGGTGACGAGTTCGGGCAGCTTTATCTGAGCTTCGTTAATAAGTAACTCATGGTCTTTGGTGATTTCGCCGGTGGCCGTATAAAACTTGATGCCATTTCGATCAAAAGGGATATGCGATCCCGTTACCACGATAGACGGCACGCCTTGCTCTATCCCGAAATAGGCGATAGCGGGGGTCGGTAGCGCGCCCACATAAGTGACAGCCACACCCAAATCTTGAGCGGCTTTTAAACACGCTGCGGCGATGCTCGGGCTCGAATCTCTTAGATCGTGGCCTATCACTAGCCCCGAAGCGCCCACAACCACGGATTCTAAAAATGCCTTAGTGTAAGCGTAGGCGACATTATCGGTCAGATCCACAACCAAACCCCGAAGCCCGCTGGTACCAAACTTCACGTCTTTGTTCTGGGTAAGCCGCTGCGCTGTATGCATCATAGAATTGGTCCGCGGGTTTTCGGCTGTCATTATGGTTTTCGTTTTGGTTTTCATTAGATCGCTCACGCCTGAGACTGGATAGCGATTACGCTATAGGCTACCCAATCTCGCTGCTCAATCACTGCTATAGGGTATTACCCAACATAGATCGGTCCACAGCAACTCGGGTTGCTCGACCTAACAGCTCGATAAACAAAAAGGCGCGCTCTTCATCTTTGCTAACATCAAAAATACCCGCGAGACCCGCAAATGGGCCCTCCAGAATTTCCACTTTGTCACCTTTTTTGTGAGGCCAAGCCGATTCATCTCGAACACCTTGATCGGGGTCTTGTTGCGCACGTAAGAACTCGATTACCTCGTTGGGTACAGGCACGATCTCATAACCGAAACGAACCAAACTCAACACGCCGATGGTAGAGCGGACTGGCGATAAATCCTCATTTCCCAAATCCACATCGATAAATAAATAGCGGGGGAAAAGGGGCATAACCACGATTTGCCACTGCCCTCGCACGCGCTTGCGCTTCTTGAGCTTTGGCAAGAATACAGTGTAGCCTTGCCTCGCTAAGTTTGTTTCAGCGACATCTTCTTGCTTAGGTTTCGTTTGCACAACTAACCAGGTCACCGAGTACAGCCTTTTCCAAAATGAGACGCTGATTATATGGGAATTAAGAGGCGACCGAAATTGGCAAAAGTCTTTTCTAGCTTCTGATGCCGACGGACTCTTTCCCGCGACCCGCAAACGGAGGATATCATGACAATGCGTCTTGACGCTGCACCTGCTAATCTGTCAGCAGATGACATAGGGATGACTACTTTGAAGACCAACACCGAATTTACACAAGCTCAACGCGACGCTCTACTGGCTGTTGCGAATGAGCTGCGAACCGTACTTGACCACATGACGACACTCAGCGGCGATGCCGAAACGCTTCATGCAATAGCAGCACAAGCGAAGGGGCTAGCTCAGGCCATGGCGCCGCACACAGGCAATAAGCAGCTGGAACACTTTACGCTGGATTGGGGTGATGACTTAAATTCCCCCCTGCCTATGAGCCCAGTGACGGGTCGCTTCAATCCTATCGCGCCGCCCGTCGCGCTTCATCTGGATGGCAAAACACTGATAGGCGAAGTCACGCTCTCGAAAGTCTATGAGGGGGGGCCTGGCGCGGTTCATGGATCGTGGATTGCCGCCATATACGATCAGCTATTGGCTTTCGCCGGTATATTCAACCGAACAGGGGGGCCTACTGCCACCCTCAACATTGAATTCATGCGCCCCACGCCGATTAACGTCCCCTTGAGGTTTGAAGTGACCGTTGACTCGGTAGTGGACAGAAAGATTTTTATTAGCGGAAAATGTTTCTGCGAAGAAAAACTCGTAACGCGTTGCGAAGGCTTATTCATTCAACACAACTATAACTGAATAAGCCAATCTGGCGGCTGTACAGATGTAATTAACCGTTTATCTTTTTATATTCGGAGTTAAATCTAAATCGTGCAGCTTTCGCGTGAATTACCGGCATCAAAGTATTCTTGAAATACTTTTGGCGTTCGGCCTCGCCCTGTCCACAAATGCTCTTCACCTTCTATCACCAATCGGTATTTAGGCGCCACAGGCGGACGTGAGTTCGCCGATTTGGCTTTTGGCCCCCGCTTATTTTTCGCCTTCTTAGCGCTCTTCGCAGAGCCCGCAATGTCTTCCGCGGTCAACCCCTTTTCGGCCATTAGAACCTGAATGCGCTCGATATTTTGCTGCTTTTCTTTTTCGGCTCGCTCGCTCTCTTTTTGTTCAAGCTCCGCTTTTACTTCCTGCAAAACAGAAATGAGTTTATCAACTTCTTTTAAAGCCAGTCGCTTTCCCTCTGCTTTCGCTTTCGCTTTTGATTTTACGTAAATATCTAAGGCGGATACTTTTGCCATAACGAAACTCTCCTATTTAAAAATAGAGAGTCTATTGAAAAATTAAATATCGGTAAAGTTTTGAGCTTGATGAGGAAAGAGGAAAGAGGAAAGAGGAAAGAGGAAAGAGGAAGGGAATAAAACAGAACGCATTTCTATTTAACAAATAAATGGCGCAAACGGTAGCTGGGCAAAGCGAGAGCCAATCCCAGCATATCGGCTAACCAATCCATCCACTCGGGAGATCGATCAGCCGTTGTTGACTGGGCAAGCTCGATCGCCCCACCATAGCAAAGCAGCCCTATAAACACTATTTTTCGCAACTCGGGATAGGCCCAAAAGCCAAGACCCCCCAACACAAAAAAAGCACCCGCGTGCATTAGCTTATCAGAAAAAACCATAACAGGATTAACGGTGCTTGGTGGTGACATAGCCAAGACAAAAACCCATACAACGAGAATCCA
>JAUHWV010000182.1 GCA_030427335.1 Gammaproteobacteria bacterium
AATCGCCCTGCAAGTGTCAGAAATCGGCGATGATTTAATGCTACGCCTTGGCTTGCTGTTTGCCAAGGTGTCGGTTTTTACCTGTCGTGTTTTGCGACAGGTTTTAAACAACACCAAAAGATTATTTGAGCGAAACTGTGTTTTTCGTCTACCATGCTCGTACGCGATTTAATCCCACTTGCTGCGTTAATGCTAAATAGGAGACTGACCATGTGGCCACCCACAACCCTTCCGCTTGTTTTACACATTCCTCACGCGGGCACCGCCATACCCAGCGCTGTGCTTGATCAGTTTTTGTCTTTGGAGCAAATTCATCAAACCGTTTTTGACCTAACCGATTGGTACACAAACGAGCTGTTTCGCATCCCAGGGTGCCTTCGAGTAGAGACACCGATTAGCCGTGTCGTGGTGGATACCGAGCGCTACATAGATGACGCGCTTGAGTCAGCCGCGCGGTTCGGGCAAGGCGTGATATACACCCACACCCACACCCACACCCACACCGACACCGACACCGACACCCAAAGCCACAGCCACAGCCACAGCCACAGCCACAGCCACACCACTTTACCTTTGCGACGCCGCGCTAGCAGGCCTCTACGGCGAAAGATCAGTGAAGAGGAACGGACCGAATTGTTGAACCAGTACTACACGCCCTGGCACCTGAAGCTTGGAAACGATGTAGAGGAACAGCGAAATCGTTTCGGATACTGCGTAATCATCGACTGCCACAGTTTTCCGTCTATTCCGCTACCCACTGAGGTGAGTTCTCTCAATCCGCGGCCTGATATCTGTATTGGAACAAGCTCGACCAATACCCCCTCATGGCTAGAAGACGCGATGCTAAGTGGCTTCCGGAAACTGGGTTACCGATGCGAATCGAACGCCCCTTTTTCGGGGAGTATGGTACCGAGTAAATTCGAGGGCGATCCAAACGTACTAAGCGTGATGATTGAGATTAACCGAGATCTGTACTTGGAGCCTGAAGACAAAATCCATAGCTTCGCGTCCAATCGGAGGCTAACCCTGAACCATAGCGAAAATTCACCTAGCCAATCTCCCCTTGTAGGAAACGCCGCCTTGACCGAGAGGTTCACTGCACCTCAAAACCAAAACCATAGTGAGAGCCAAGAGCTTGGTACAATACGTCAACCTAAGAAAGGTGAGCGATTCGAGCTATTGCGGAACCAAATCACCGCCTTGCTGCTCGCCATTGCCCAAGAGGCTGAATGTCGATTAGGGCAATAACGGATTTTTAGACGAAGTACCGGTAGACGAGACGGCCTTTGATGCAAAGGTCGGAGTGTTCTTCGACCCTTTCGGTGCAATCCATCGGCTACTCAGGACCATCGCATTCAAAATTTGTAGCAGAGCATTAGTCAAAAACAGTAGATACAAGTACAACCATTCGGCCTTGAGCTGCGGACTCGTATGGCCCGCGTTCGATAAGGTCATCATTTGTGGAGCGACCAATACTGCACCGACAAGAAGCGAGCTAACAAGCGCGGCGTTGGTTTCACTCATCCAAACCTTGTTGCGCCGTAATCCTAACGCCAGATGAATCAGTGGCACTTGCACGAAAGCCAAGAGTGCTAGATCCGCGGACATAAAAACACTCACCATGCCTAGATGGTTCGTGAATCGCTGTGCTACAGAGAAATCAAAGAGCGTGAATAAAAGTAAGCCACCGGTTGCCACTAGAGCCCTGGAAAGAAAACGGATTGGCTTATTCATCGAGTTAGCTCACTGGGTTTCTCATTTTTGAATTGATATCTACTGCCCTTAAGAAACTTATCGATTGACGAAGGATTTTATTCAAACAAATACGGCTTCAACTCATCTAGGTTATCTACCACGATCTGTTGTGCCTCGGGCTTAGGATGTACCGAATGTGGATCGATATTGAGTTGTTGCAGGGCGTAATACACCAATGCGGCCCGAGTGGTAATCGTTAGGCGCCCGTTCACCATGCCGTAATCACGCACCACCACAGCTTGCTGTGCGGCACTCAGGCGCCGATCAGTCGTTACCTTGATCTGTACTTGCTTGTGCCAGTTCTCATCCATCGGCAGCTCCGAGAGCGGCGCTCCGAGAATCGAGGCTTCACCCCGAAAGCGGCTCAACACGAAATCGCGGTAGGCCTGGTTCTTCTCGCACCAGGCTCTGACGTGCCAGCGCAAACCGGTATTCACCAGCGAGTGTGGCACGATGATACGCCCCTCGTTGTCTGGCGAATTGATCGATACGTAATCTACCTCAACGCGCTGCTGTTCTCTTATGCCCTTCACCAAAACCCGAATAACCGCTGGATTCGTGTTACGTAAAGGCACCTGCAGTATCTCGCTGTGATCCGGTCCGACACCGAGATCGGTAAAGGTCTGCTGCAAATCCTGTTTGCGCGCGACCAGCTGCAGATATTCTTCCACGTGGCCAGAAGTAAACACGGGTATGAATCGGGACGTAGGTACGTAGCCTTTCTGAAAGGCGTCGTATGAGAGATTCGAAGCGCCGTAATCTTTCAAGTAGGTGTTGATGTCTTTGGAGGCCTGCTGTCGACCAATGCCAAACGCGTCGCACAGGTGCTTGGTAGTTAAGCGCCCTTCCCAATACGCAATGATCTCGATGAGCCGATACCGAGAAAGCAGGTCCCAGCGCAGGGGCCATTGCTTCGACTTTTTATTGATTACCATCCTCTAATCCTCACCACAGCTACCGCACAGCACTCAAGAAGCAACCGCTCGCTGGATCTGGCCGCTACGCTTACGCCAAATGTACTCTTTTATAAAACGAAGCTTTCTTGATGTCTGTAGTGTACATCCATACACGTCGTCTTTGGCTACAGGTTTTTTAGGAATTTCGGCAGGCGGAGTTGGGGGTTGGTGGGGTTGGTGCGGTTGGGGTGCGGTTCGAACCACTAACTCGCGGATACAAAAAAAGGCCACCGATTTGGGTGGCCTTCCACATCGAGGGCCAGGCTCGGCCGCTCTCGGCCATCCGTGGCCTCCGCGGCATTTGCACATCCTGTGCTTCATCGTACCGCCTTCGGCGGTTCGAACCACTAACTCGCGGATACAAAAAAAGGCCACCCAAATGGGTGGCCTTTTTTTGTATTGGTGGAGCCAGGCGGGATCGAACCGCCGACCTCAACACTGCCAGTGTTGCGCTCTCCCAGCTGAGCTATGGCCCCGAATCTCTGAGGCGCGCATTTTAGTGGGCACGCCCCGCGTGAGTCAAGCTAGAATAGCGGAATCTCGGCATATTCCTTCTCGAGTCGCTTAGCCGCTTTCTTGGAAACACCACCCAGTACCTCGATGGCATTCCGTAATCGGGCTCGAGTCATGTCGGGGCCCAAGAGGTGCATGGAATCCACAACCGAGAACGAGCTGCTCGAACCCGCAATAGCAATAAACAAAGGCGCCAGAAAGTCCTTAATCTTAACGCCATTGGTGTCGGCCAAGCCCTTCATATTGTTCCAAATCGCCTCGCGCTGCCAGTCCCGCACGCTTTCCAAACGCCAGAGCGCAAACTGCAGGAATTTGACCTGATCTTCCGATTCGAGCTTGATATCGGCAAAGCTCTCGGCCGAGATGGGCAAATCACCCGACGCCATAAAGGCCACGGTTGGAATAAAATCGCTCAAGGTCTCAAGCCGGCGGTGCACGTGTGGCAAAACCGAATCGAGGTTCTGTTTATTCAATGCCCACTGCACCAAACGCTCGGCCAAAGCCTCTGCCGATAGGTCCTCACGAATCCAAAGCCCGTTCAACCACTTAAGTTTGGCTAAATCGAAGATTGGGCCGCCCAGTGACACGCGCTTAATATCAAATGCCTCTTGCATCTCAGCGAGCGAGAACTTCTCGCGCTCATCGGGCATAGACCAGCCCATGCGCCCTAGGTAGTTCAACAAAGCCTCGGGCAGATAACCCATGCGCTCGTAATACAAAATACTCGTTGGATTCTTGCGCTTACTCAGCTTTGATTTATCGGGGTTTCGCAGCAGCGGCAGATGGCACAGCGTCGGCATTTCCCAGCCAAAGTACGAGTAGAGTAGCTTGTGCTTCGGTGCCGAGTTCAGCCACTCCTCACCGCGCAACACGTGCGTGATCTGCATCAAATGGTCATCTACCACGTTCGCCAGGTGATAGGTGGGTAAGCCATCGGACTTCAGCAAAATTTGCGCATCGACCATAGACCAATCGAGCGCCACAGTGCCGCGCAGTAAATCTTCGATTTCACATACGCCCTCTTCCTCGGGAACTTCCATGCGGATCACGCTCGGCATACCGGCGGCTTCGCGCTTGGCGACTTCATCAGCGCTTAACTTCAGGTCAGAGGGCTTTAACGCGGTCGCCAAGCCTTGCTCACGGCGCTCGTTGCGAAGGCTGTCGAGCTCTTCCGGGGTTCGGTAACAGCGGAAAGCCTTACCTTCGGCTATCAACTGCTCAG
>JAUHWV010000183.1 GCA_030427335.1 Gammaproteobacteria bacterium
TTCGCACGCGTTGGCGCTATGTGTCAACGATACTCTCGCGCGAATACACGGTTAGCGAGTCAGAGGAATTCATCGCGCCCGCGGGGATGCGCCGCTTCGACATAGCTTAAGATTGATCCACTTTGAATACACATTGGTGCCGATATTGGCGCCAATGTGGCTACCTCAAGCCTTATCACGTTATTCTACGCTCATTCAGTTTAAATCCGATTCAAACGGTATCTTGCGCCGCGTAGTGTTTCTCGCCAAGTCTCTTCTCTGCCATACCAAGAGCCCATAAAAAAGCCCCGCGGCGCAAACCGCGGGGCTTTGAACGACAGTACCAAATGGTTTAGAAATCCATGTAAACACGAATCCCGGCAATCATAGGCATACCCGGTACATAAGTTGGAATTCCGATACCACCACCGGTGTTACCAGCGTCAATCAAGTACTCTTCATCAAATAAATTATCGGCATAAAGTTCGTACTTCAGATTTGACCCTTTGCGATTCAACATGACCGAGGCATCCGTAATCCAGTAAGCGTCTTGGGAAAGGCCAGGGTAATTTGAGCTCTCGAAGAAGACTTCAGATTGATAAGACATCAAGAGATCAAGGTCCATCTCCCAGTCAGACCAAGCAACGCGCTTATTGATATTAAGCGAGCCCGATACCTCTGGTGCCAACCTAAACTGATTGCCTGCGTAATCGAACACTTGCCCATCGTCTGTTTTATTAGCGAAGGTCGCGTCGAGCAAGCCCAAACTCGCACTGATCATGAGGGTGTCACTCGGCAAATAGCGCGCCGTGGCTTCAAAGCCCGACATCGTCGAGTCGCCGACCGTGACCGTGATGCTCTGCAGCGTCGTGGCGTCGGTGAAGCTCTGCTGATAATCCTGATACTGGTAGGTAAACAGAGCAGCAAACAAAGACCAACGATCACCCATGTACTTGAAACCGATATCATAGGAATCAACTGTTTCCGCTTTGGTGATAATTGTCGCGCCAAAGTTCGGATCTACGACCGGTGAGCGACGGCCTTCGGCGTAGTTAAAATAGAACGACAAGTTATCGCTGTAAGCGTAGTTCAAGGCGAACCGGGGCAAAGTAGCCGTAAAATCTTTCTCTGCTTCGAACACAACGAAATTACGCGTCAATCGCGTTTCGTCTAGGTAACGCATACCCACAGTCGCATTCAGCTGATCAGTCAGTCGGTAAGAGGCCTCCGCTACCACTGAATTGATATCGAGCTCAGCCTCGAAGGTGTATGGCCCCTGCACAAAAGAAGCGGGAAGAGCAGGGTTCGATATCACGGAGCCGTCGGCGTTAAAAAGGCTAGACACTAAAGCCGATCGCAGCGCTTCAATATCCGCCAGTGAAGCATTGGTCGCAATATTCTGATTCAGCGGGATATTTGGATTGGCGGCTTCTAGCTGAGCTTTCACCGCATCGAAGGTACCACGTACAAACGGATCGACCATAACGTAATAGGGTAACTTCGACTTATCCTGACTGTTAGAGATGCCCACAAAGCCCGCGAGACGGTCGCCGCTGTCGAACACCAAACGCGCAGAGGCGCCAAACAGAATCGCGTCGTTGTCGAAGTAGGCATCTTGAATCCGCAAACCCGTCCCATCGGCATCGAATGCCTCGTTGAGCTCGACGTCTTTATAGTAGGCGTCGACTGTGGCTTTCAGGGTATCGGATAAAGCGTAATTGAAAGTCAGATCCGCGGCATTCAGTTCTCGCTCAATACCGAGCTCAGAACCAAAACCCAACTCAGCCGCGGTAAACGGATTGGTGTTGCCATTTTTAGGCGCGATCGAACCCGATTTGAATGCGATGCCTGGCTGGTCGTTATACTCGTAACCCAGTCTGGCTACGAGATCCCATGAATCATAGGTGGTTTTCCAGCTGGCTCGAAAAGCTTGAACCGATACACCGTTTAAGTCACCGCCTTTACAGTTTTTAACCGCACCCGTGTGGTCTTCAATCGTACCTGCGGGATTGTAGGAATTTGCTGAGCACGCTAAGTTTTTGATCACACCATCCATCTCGCGGTAGATACCGGCGATTCGGAAAGCATTATTTTCGCCAACTGGTAAGTTCACCATCGCCTGTGTTTCGATACCGCCCTCCGTATTCAAAGCGGCTCTGACGCTCGCATCAAATTCAGGTGCAGGCGTGTTAGTAATGATACTCACCGCGCCATTCGCCGCCGCCACCCCGAATAAGGTTGGCTGGGGCCCCTTTAAAACTTCGACCCGCTCAATGTCGTACAGCGCGGCACTCGATACGGTTTTTTTCGAGATATCAAAGCCATCCTGGTAAACCGAAATCCGCGGCGTCGCGGAAACGGAGGCCGTATCGTCGGTAATGCCACGTATGTTGAATGAAGGTAAGCTGACCGCCTGCTCTTGAATCACCACGTTTGGCAATACGCGAGACAGATCATCCAATTCAGTGGTGTTAGTGCGCTCAAGGAACTCCGCCGAGATGACGTCCATCGTAGCGGCAACGTCGAGCACCGACTGATCGCGCTTTTGAGCGGTAACAATGATTTCTTCCATTGCTCGTGTATCGGCATGCGCGAACTGCGAAGCCGCGAGTACGCCTAAGGTAATAGCCCGGACCTGGGTCGTGATTTTCATAATTGCTCCTGATTGTTGTCGACAGGGGCTGTGGACCCCGAGCAGAAAATAGGCGTGTTTCATGACCGCCAAGCGACAGATCGTTGACAGTTTTACAACGATTTGATGACAGAAAAATGAGGTTCCAATGGCCGAGACGGCTCGAGTGCTTCTACTCGATGGACGGTTATCCTAAAGAACCGAAAAGCACTTAATATTTGAACCGTGCACGAGCCTTGTATAACGATTTGTCGGCGAGTGAGCTTGCCTTGGAACTGTGCAGGTAGGATGATTGCACCTTTTGTGCGGCTGAAGACAAACCCTATGATCCACTTCAACGAAAAGCAAATAACACCCTCCAAGATTGTTTGCATTGGCAAAAACTACGCGGCTCACATCGATGAAATGGGCGGATTGAAGCCCGACGATATGACGGTCTTTTTAAAACCTAACACCGCTTTATCGAACGATTTGATTGCAGTCCGCGGTGAGGCAGTTCACTTTGAAACCGAAATTTGCCTTTTAATCGAAGGTGGCCGTGTAAGGGGCGTCGGCATAGGTTTCGATCTAACCAAACGGGACACGCAAGCTAAGTTGAAACAACAAGGGCTACCCTGGGAACGTTCCAAGGCATTCGACGGATCCGCCATCTTTAGCCAATTCGTAAGTGCACCCCACTCGCTCGATGACCTTTCCTTGACACTGCACGTGAACGGCGAGCTTCGCCAGAAGGGTCACGTGAGCATGATGCTGTACCCCCCCCTCGTGATACTCGAAGAACTCAACCAGTTTATGAGTTTGCGTGATGGTGACGTCATAATGACAGGCACTCCCGCGGGGGTGGGCCCCTTAATGTCAGGGGCCGACTATACCGCTACGCTGCTTAATGGCGATGAAACATTAGTTGCGCAGACTTGGCGCGCACTCTAGTCCGCATAACCCGGAGGTGGCACAAAAGCTCGGTGGTGCTCTTCTAGTAGTTTAGCCACCGCCAGACAGGTGCGGTCTTCTAGATACGCGCTCGCGATTTGCACGCCGATCGGCAAACCCTCTTTACTTATGCCCACGGGAGCCACAGAAGCCGGGAGGCCTGCATTTAGGGTTACACCAGACCAACGCATAGCATCAGTGTACGCCCGATCCTCGCCATTTACCGTAAGCCGACGCGCAGCCATATTAGGGCTGTGATCATGCGGAAAGGCGGTCGTGAAAGCACAGGGGCACAGAACGACATCGTAGTCTTCAAAGAAGCGATCCCAAGCCGCTCGCACTTTCAGTCGCTGCTCATGCTCTTTCGACCAGTCTCGATGCGACATAGCAATACCGCGCATTTGCTCTAGAGCATCCGCGTGATCATTTGGGTCCGATTTCTTCGCGACATCACAGGCCATCTCATACACGGAATCGGGCATGCCCGCGCCCATGACAGACATCAGCAGATGCAGATAAATTCGGTGGTTTGCCTCGACGTCAAAATCTGGGCGAGCCTGAAAATCGACCTGAGCACCGGCTTTCGCCAAACTGTGCCCAGCCGCAGTGATGGCTTCGCGGATATCGTGATCTACGGGGCAAAAGGAATCGTCCGCCCAGACGGCGACTCGCAGTTCGCTGAGTTCTGTGAAGCGCGGCGGCGGTAGCTCAATACGCCAGGCTCTTGCTTCGACCGGATTGGGACCCAGTAATAAGTCTAGGGCCTGCGCAATGTCATCCGCACAAATACCTAAAGGCCCGACTACCGAGAGATCCGACTCGCTCAGTATGCTCTGCCCTGGCGGGATATGCCCCTGTTGCGACACGATGCCGTAACTCGGCTTGTGGCCAAAGATGC
>JAUHWV010000184.1 GCA_030427335.1 Gammaproteobacteria bacterium
ACGCTGTTGGAGTGCACACTGCAAGACCAGCGTGCAATTCAGAGAACTTACTCAAGATGAAATTAACCGCTACGTAGCAAAAGAGCCCGCATTTGACTGCGCGGGTTCGTTTAAAGTCGAGGGCTTAGGCATCACCCTGTTCGACTCGGTTGTCAGTACAGATCCAACGGCACTCGAAGGCCTACCGTTAATTTCAACCGCTGCGCTCTTGCGGCAACACGGCCTAATCTAGCCGCGTTCCCGTAGCCAGCGATTAATGGCACTTTCGAGATCCTCGACGGAGTCAACCAGCTCGTTCGGCGCATGTGCGCGTAGAACTTCGGGCGGGTGAACACCGTAAGTAACGCCAACCGAACCCATCCCCATCGCGGCAGCCATCTCCAAATCATAAGTTGAGTCGCCGATCATCAGCGCGTCGGAAACGTCCGTCCACGAAACATCCAGTAACTCTTGTAACATCTGCGGATGCGGTTTTGAGCGGGTTTCATCCGCACAACGCGAAAAGGCAAATACATCACCCAGATTGAACTGCGCAAACGCTCGATCTAAACCTCGTCGACTCTTACCCGTTGCGACCGCAAGATCGTGCCCACTCGACCCGAGATTCGCAAGCATATCGCGAACGCCATCAAACAAGGCTGAATCAGGAATATGATTGGAATGAACAAAATGGTAAGAATACGCCGCGATGAGATCGCAGTGTTTGCCGCTATCATCAGGAAAGAGCTTCAACATCGCGTGCGGCAGACTCAAACCAATGATATTCCGTACCGCCGCATCAGGGGGCGGCTCGAGGCCTTCATCCAGCGCAGCACTCTGCATCGCATGAACAATCCGCGCGACGGAGTCACACAAGGTCCCATCCCAGTCAAATACGATCAACACAGCGCGCCAATACCTCCTGCAGGGTTTCGCCCATGGGCGCATGAATTTCAAGGCGCTTTCCACTTGGTGCGCTCAAAGAAAGGCAGGCCGCATGGAGGAACAATCGATTCAATCCGATTGAGGAGGCCAAGTTCACCGCCTCTTGGTGGGCGTACTTGTCATCACCCAGCAAACAGTGTCCCTGGTGAGCTGCGTGCACACGGATTTGATGCGTGCGCCCGGTTACCGGAATCGCCTCGACCAGCGTTGCACCAGGGTAGCGATTCAAAACCGAGAATTCGGTTCTCGACGCCTGCCCTTGCTCGGATACCCGCACAACACGCTCGCCCGAGGGAAGCGCCACCTTATTCAGCGGAGCCTCAACGAATCGGATCGACCGCGGCCACTTACCGAAAACCAGAGCCTGATAGCGCTTGGTTACTTTGCGCTCTCGCAAAGCCGCGTGCAGTTGGCGTAACGCACTCCCTTTTTTCGCGATCATGATGCAGCCAGAGGTGTCTCGGTCCAGTCGGTGAACCAATTCTAAGCGCTTGGCTTCTGGCCTAAGTTGCCGCAATACTTCTATCAAACCATATTTCAGACCGCTGCCACCGTGAACGGCCAAACCCGAGGGCTTGTTCAATATAAAAAAATCGTCGTCTTCGTATAGTATCGAGTCGCGAACGGCATCAAGCCAGAAGTGAGCAACCCGTGATGAATCGTCCGAGACTTTGCCCCCCGGCGAGGACGAAAGAGGTGGAATGCGCAATACGTCGCCACCAGCAATTTTATATTTCGCATTCGTTCGTCCTTTATTGACCCGCACCTCTCCTGACCGAATAGCTTTATACAGGCGCGACTTCGGCACATCTGGAAATCGACGAGTCAAAAAGTTGTCTAGCCGCTGCCCCTCGTCGTCTAAATCAACCTCAATATAGGAAACAGCAGCGCTAACGCCCTGCGGAGTGGGTTTATGCATGTACATTAAATCATTGATGTAAAGGGAGTTTACTGTTACTCTTCGCGCTCTGCGAGAGCTCGACTCGGCGATACAGACGCTACGACAAGACGTAGTATAACCGCCGCGGCGCCAATAGGCGAATACAGACTTCAAGACAAGCGCCGCCGCCTTGCAGACCCCCGATATGACAAGTGGGGAGCAGTGTTGGCAAGGGGCCACACTGCCGCGAAAAGTAACCGTGCGAATGGCCGGTGAAGATAACAGATTTGAACGGCATCCCTGATTTTGGTGGATGGTGTGAAGAAAGGATTACAAGTTGTAATCAGACACGACGCGCGTTGTATGGGCATGCGCAGCAGTAAAGCTGCTCTCGCCCCTAACCGTTTAGTGTGTGTCTCTGGCGCCTCTGTGAAAAGAGGTCTTCGCCGGGCGTTTGCTTATTGAGTGATACGTCCATGAAGAAAATGTTAATCAACGCGACTCAGCCTGAAGAGCTGCGCGTCGCACTCGTAGACGGCCAGCGCCTCTACGATCTCGATATCGAAAACCGCACCCGAACGCAGAAGAAAGCCAATATCTACAAGGGTAAAATAACGCGCGTAGAACCCAGCTTAGAGGCCGCTTTTGTCGACTTCGGTGCAGAACGTCACGGCTTTCTCCCCCTAAAAGAAATCGCGCCAGAGTATCAGACCAAAAAAGGTAAAGGCGCAGATCACGGCAAAATCAAAGATCTCGTTAAAGAAGGCACCGAGATCATCATACAGGTCGATAAAGAAGAGCGCGGTAATAAGGGTGCAGCGATCACCAGCTATATCAGCCTGGCAGGGCGCTATATGGTGCTTATGCCGAATAACCCAAAGGCCGGCGGTATTTCGCGACGAATCGAGGGCGACGACCGCACTGAGCTGAGAGATGCGATCAATCAACTGCAGATTCCCGACGGTATGGGTGTAATTGTTCGGACCGCGGGTGTGGGCAGATCAGCAGAGGAACTGCAATGGGATCTCAACTACCTGCTCCAGCTTTGGGAGGCGATTACCACAGCATCAGCCAACTTAAGAGCACCTACCCTGCTGTTTCAAGAAAGTAATGTCATTGTTCGCGCTGTACGCGACTACCTCCGGGATGATATTGATCAAGTATTGATTGATTCGCCGCAAGCCTACCAAGAGGCATCTGATTTCGTCGGTCTGGTTATGCCGCAGTATAAGGAGCGGATTAAGCGTTACGAAGATCCCATCCCAATGTTCAACCGCTTCCAGATTGAAGCGCAGATTGAAACCGCCTTTCAGCGTGAAGTACGTCTTCCCTCGGGTGGCTCAATCGTCATAGATCCAACTGAAGCGCTCGTATCGATAGACATCAACTCAGCCAAAGCGACGCGCGGTGGCGATATTGAAGAAACCGCACTGCAAACGAACCTTGAGGCGGCGGATGAAATTGCACGTCAACTTCGTTTGCGCGACATGGGCGGACTGGTCGTCATTGACTTCATCGACATGCTGGCGGCGAAGAATCAGCGAGCAGTCGAAAACCGTATGCGCGACGCACTGGCCATTGACCGCGCTCGCGTTCAGGTCGGCAAGATTTCTCGTTTCGGCCTTTTGGAAATGTCTCGCCAGAGACTGCGCCCCTCTCTAGGTGAAACCAGTGGGATCGTCTGTCCTCGCTGTACGGGCCAAGGCATAATTCGCGACACGAAATCACTCGCACTATCTATTTTGCGATTGGTTGAAGAAGAAGCGATTAAAGACCGCACGGCAGAAGTTCGTGCACAGGTACCCCTCGACGTAGCGGCCTATCTGCTGAACGAAAAACGTTTAGCTCTCGCAACCGTAGAGAGTAACGCCCGTGTGCGCGTGCTCGTTATCCCTAATCCGAACATGGAGACGCCCCACTTCCACGTTCAGCGTTTGCGCGATGATGAAGTCAGTGGGAATCGTGAGATCAGCTACAAACTTGACGTAGCGGTTCCGGACGAATCGCTATTCAACCACGATGACAAAGCGACCAATATCCAGGAAGCCGCGGTCAAATCAATAGCACCCACGCAGGCACCTGCACCCACGCCCAAGCCAGCCAAAATAGAGAAAGACAAGCCCGCGCAGAAGAAGAAAGAAAAAGGACGCAAAAAGAAATCTCTTCTCACTCGAATCATCGAGGCGCTATTTGGTAAGCCCAAACCTGAAGCTCGCGGTAAAACCAAAGACGACGACGAAAAGCGGGGGAAACGACGTCCCGCACAAAAGGCAGATACTAACGTCGCCGCTGACACCAATAAAGAAGGCGGTAACAAGCGCAGAAGACGACGTCCAAATAAAAACCGATCTAATCAGAGTACAGGGCAGGATCAAGTTCAGACGTCCACGCCAGCCAGTGAGGCCGAATCTGAAGAGGCCAAACCGGCCACTGATAAGCCAAAACGTCGTCCACGCAATCAAAGACGCGGCCCCGGCCGCCAGCGGGCCAACCGCGATGCGATAGCCGATGCGGCCATCGCTGAAGTGGCAGAAGCGAATCAAACTTCTGACTCGCCCGGTGTAGACGCCGAGAAGGCCTCACCTGCAGCGGCACAGGGCAAGGCAACACAAGAC
>JAUHWV010000185.1 GCA_030427335.1 Gammaproteobacteria bacterium
GATTTGCTCGACGACTTGGAATTTGACCGAGTCTACGTGGAAGCCTTCGAGGTGCCTCTATGGGAGCGCCACATTGAGCACGGCAAGATTGTTGCGCCCTCTGAGCAACCTCTTGTGCTAGTGGGTTTGGGTGGTAGTGCGAGCACGCCCGAAGAGGGGGTGCGCGGTGCAGTCTTGCGCGTCGAATCGCCAGAGGAACTGATGGCAATGGCGGACGGCAGTGCGAAAGGTAAGATTATTTTCGTGGATCAGCCCATGGTGCGAACCAAAGACGGTGAGGGTTATGGTGCCGCGGTAAAGAAACGGCGTGTAACCGGTGAGCATGCACATCGCGTGGGTGCAGTGGGTGCCTTGATTCGCAGTGTCGGTACCTCGGGCCATCGTTTTGCGCACACGGGCCAAATGGCGCGTGCAGGTACCAGCTCGGCACCGGTTGCACCCACGGCGGCGGTTTCGGGCCCTGATGCAGATCAGTTGACCCGTTTGTTAGAGCGGCATGATGTAGTCGAAGTCGAGATGACGCTGACTTCTGAGCTGCGCCCCAGTGCACCTTCGGGTAATGTGATCGCTGAGTGGCGTGGTAAAACGAAACCCGAAGAGGTCGTGATCATCGGCGCGCATTTGGACTCATGGGATTTGGGCACGGGCGCGGTAGATGACGGCGCAGGTGTGGGCATCGTACTGGCTGCCGCTATGGCGCTACGCGAAGCATTCCCTGAGGGCTTTGATCGCACCCTGCGCGTAATTCTGTTTGGCTCAGAAGAAGTGGGTTTAGTGGGAGCCAAAGCCTACGCAGAGGCCCACAAAGACGAGCTCGACAACATTGTGCTGGCGTTTGAATCCGATTTTGGTGCAGGTGATATCTGGCGTTTGGACCACGGCGTAACCGAAGCCGGATTACCTGCGGTTGAGTATCTGACGCGCATGATTGCGCACCTTAACGTGATTCCCGGAAAACCCGGTGCCACAGGTGGTCCCGACATATCACCCATGGCGGCTTTAGGCGTACCCGTTATTACGCCTTTACAAGACGGTTGGGATTACTTTGATCTGCACCATACCCCGAACGATACGCTCGACAAGATTGCCCCGAATGCGTTGGATCAGAACGTCGCGGTTTACAGTGCTATTTTATCGGTGGCTCTGCGAGATGGAGTTAACTTTAAGTAAGATCGAGCGTGCAGGATGTTGTATATAAGGTCGATGGCGAACCAGTAGAGCGCTTGCCATCGACCACGGGCGTGTACCGCTTTTTTAGCGAAGATAATGCGCTTCTGTATGTTGGCAAAACCATCGACTTCCGCGCGCGGATTCGGGCGCACTACCAAACCGCTCGTAAAGAGGCGCGCCACGCCAAAATGATGCAGGGGGTGGCGCGGATTGAGTGCGAGACCACCTCGAGTGAGCTGACTGCGCTGCTGTTTGAGAGCCGCGCTGTGAAGGTTGAGCAACCGCTGTTCAATCGTAGACTCAGAAAGAAACGACAGCTTTGGAGCGCCCGCTTGGCGCCCGATACGGACGGCTACTTGGGCGTTTACCCGCAGAAGCTGACTTCGATTGATCAATTGCAGTCGGGTTACGGACTCTTCTCGAATCAAACGCAGCTGAAAAACTGGCTGCGCAACGCGGCCGCAGAACATCGGCTTTGTGTTCAGCGTATTGGCTTGGATCGGGGCAAAGGCCGCTGCTTTGGGCGACAGATTAATCGCTGCGATGGTGCCTGCACGGGTGAGCAAAGTGCTCAGCAGTTCAATGATGTTTTGGCGGATATTTTGTACCGCTATCAATTAGCCGTGTGGCCCTACACCGACCCGATTTGGATTCGTGAGCGCGACGCTAACCGGGCACAGCCGGGCGAGAGCGGTGATAATGGCGAGCATGGCAAGGGCCATGAAACCCGTGCAGAGGCCGAGTCTACCCCCGAACACCCTGGCTCTAAGGGAAACGATGGTGATGCTCCTCCCACACACGGCGACTGGCACGTGTTCCACTACTGGACATACCTCGGAAGCCACAGCGAACCGCAGGCCATCGACAGCGATTTAAGCGACATCATAGCGGATGGCCTAGATCGCGATGCCTACCGTATCCTGCTGAGTTTTCTGCGCAATGAAAAACTCAATCTCTACCAATTCGATTCGAAATCGGGTGGGCTTAAACCGATCGACAATCGCTTTGCGTAAATAGAGCATCCCCTCAGTAAAGGTTTCGAGAATAGGCGTGCAGGTCGTTTGGTTTAAGCGTGATTTACGGCTCGAGGACCACGCACCTCTGTGCGCTGCGTTGAATGGGGCTCCAGCGCTTCTGCTGTATGTGTTTGAGCCCGAATTGTGGGGCGACCCACACTACAGCGAGCGCCATTGGCGCTTTGTCGCGCAATCTCTGCTCGAAATGAACGAGCGACTCGAGCCACTCGGCCACCGAATACGTATAGTTGAAGGTGCGGTTTTAGATGCGCTGTCGGATATTGCAGAGCACACCACGATTACAACCCTTTACTCTTACCAAGAAACGGGGCTCAGGCGCACCTACGATCGAGATTTAGGGGTAGCGCACTGGTGTCAGGACAGGGCAATACCGTGGCACGAATTCCAATATAACGGCGTGCAGCGTGGGCGAACGCATCGTCGCGGCTGGGCCAAGTCTTGGCACCAGTTCATGGCGCAGCCGATGGACAGCCCCGATTGGGAAATGCTAGCGAAGATCGAACCCAAGGTCACCTTTAAGCGTGTTGAAGAGTGGAGCGCAGAGAGGCTTAGGTCGTTAGCGGAACCCGTAACGGTATGGGAGCAGGTGGGGGGGGTTGCCCCGGCGAACGCCGTGTTGGACAGTTTCTTTGGTGGGCGTGTCGCGAATTACCACCGGTCTTTATCTAAACCGACGCTCAGCCGCAAGCACTGCTCGCGCATATCGCCCTATCTGGCGTGGGGTAACGTGAGCGTGCGGCAGGTGTATCAGCGGTTGCTGCAAGCGCAAGCGCAGCAGGGTAAATCTAGGGCCTTGAGCGCTTTCAACTCGCGCTTGCACTGGCACTGTCATTTTATTCAGAAGTTTGAGGCTGAAGATCGAATTGAGTTCGAGCCTATGAATTCAGGCTACGACCAATTCGATGACCCGTGGAACGAACGCAACGAGCAGGCCTGGATCGAGGGGCGAACGGGTTTGCCCTATGTAGACGCCTGTTTGCGCTGCGTGCAGCAAACCGGCTACCTGCATTTTCGGGGCCGCGCGATGTTGGTGAGTGTCTTGTGTCATTTGTTGGGTGGCCGGTGGCAAGTGGCTGCCCGGCATCTGGCGCAGTGGTTTCTGGATTTTGAACCGGGGATTCACTACGCTCAAATCCAGATGCAGGTGGGATTAACAGGAATTAACACGCTGCGTATTTATAATCCGGTGAAACAAGGGCAAGATCATGATCCGGACGGAGTTTTCATTCGCAAGTGGGTGCCGGAGTTGCGCTCTTTGCAAGGCGCTATTGTTCACAGGCCTTGGCTGTTGGGGCCAATCGAGCGTGCGTCTCTGGAGCTTGACTACCCCGAACCCTGTGTGGATGTGGAAGAAGCGCACCGCGCCGCGCGCCAAACATTTTGGGCCAGACGTCAAAACCCACTGGTCTTGCAAGAGGTAAAGCGCGTACTCTACCGTCATGTGGAGCAAGACGCGTTCCGCACGGTTTCACGAAGTCGACGTCGATAAGGAGAATACGTTGAAAAGTCGAATAATTTCATCACTCGTGGCGCTCACGCTTACGCCCGTTTTGGCGTTCGCTGAGCCCTATGAAAGCAGATACGAACCGCTACCCTCCGAAACATTGCTGTTGAAAGGTGGCACTATCCTGACCGGTACCGGCGAGCAAATAGACTCGGGTGATGTACTGATCAAAGAGGGCAGGATTGCCCGGGTAGGTAAAAACCTGAAAGCCAAAGGCGCCAGGGTTGTTGAGCTGAACGGCGCTTGGGTGACACCAGGTATTATCGATGTGCACTCCCACTTGGGTGCGGGCGGGCAGCCTCGCGTTCGGGCTCATTCGGACATAAACGAGGCCACCGCGCCTACGACACCAGACGTGTGGATTGAGCACAGTGTTTGGCCACAGGATCAAGGGTTTGTAACAGCCTTGGCCGGCGGCATCACAACCTTGCAAATTCTGCCAGGCTCGGCCAATTTGATTGGTGGTCGCAGTGTCACACTGAAGAACGTGCCTGCGCGCACCGTGGCAGAGATGAAGTTTCCAGGTGCGCCTTATGGTTTGAAGATGGCCTGTGGTGAGAATCCAAAGCGAGTTTACGGCGGCAAGGGCCGTGCGCCATCCACCCGAATGGGTAACGTAGCCGGCTATCGCGCTGCGTGGATTGATGCGCTCGACTA
>JAUHWV010000186.1 GCA_030427335.1 Gammaproteobacteria bacterium
GCCCTTGCCCAGTTTGATCATCCGCTCTGCGGCCTCACGACCGCACAAGAACACCCCAGTCAAATTCACGTCGATAACGGCTTGCCACTCAGCCAAGGACATCTTTTTAATGATTTCACCGTCTTTAACCTTAAGTAGCATGCCGTCGCGCAGAATACCCGCGTTATTGATGAGGCCGTCTAAGCCACCAAAATCAGCAACGATCTGGTCAAAGGTCGCCACGACGCTGGCCTCATCTGCGACGTTTGTAGGATAAGCCCGTGCTTCCGTGCCCAATGCCTCCAACTGAGACACCGCTTCCGCCAAACGATCAGCATTGACATCCAAGAGTGCGAACTTAGCGCCTTTCGCCGCCAAACCTAAGGCCATACTCAGCCCCAAACCTTGCGCACCGCCGGTGATAGCAATAACTTTACCTTGAAGATCCATAGTGTTCCCTCTTGAAAAAAGCACCATTGTACCCGATAAATCTTTAACAGAGAGCTGTAGTGTCGGACGCGTCGCGAATGTTACAGTGGAAATGATACGGAGGACGCATGCAGCTACTAATCATACTATTCCCCTTCCTCGAGTTATTCAGCCTGATTGAACTCGGGGACTCGATCGGCAGTGTCAACGCCATACTCTACGTGATAGCAACGATATTCTTGGGAATAACGCTGCTCAAGCGCCAAGGCATATCAGTATTGCAACGTGCGCAAGAAATGAATTCCGGCGGCTGGATATCCTCTCGTTGGCTTCTGGATGACATGGCTATCGGATTTGCCGCCATGCTGCTGATTATCCCAGGGCTAATCACAGATACCATGGCCCTAATTTTGATGATCGCCCCACTCCGTCGAATACTGTCGCGAAAATTTGGCGATGCAAATGAGACCGGTCGCTATAGCCAGCAAACAAACCAAGGATACCAAGCCGACACCAATCGGACATCGCGCGGTCAGACGAATCGAAAGGCAGGTTCTCACACCGAATCGATCACGATCATTGAAGGTGAATACGAGCGCAAAGACTGATCTCAATCTCTGAAGTGTTCAAATAACCGCAGAAGCAGACCCACATCCGCGGGACATTCGCTCCCCACCGTAGTCAGATATCACAGACTCACACAAAAAATTAGCACTCAATTAACGAGAGTGCTAAAAAAGCCCTTGAAAAGTATCCAGGCACCCCCATATAGAGCTCAGCCCTGTCGAAAGGGGTGTCTATAACATCTATTTAGTGGAGATTGACATCAATGAAAATTCGTCCGTTGTACGACCGCGTGGTCGTTCGTCGCAAAGAAGAGGAACAAACCACCGCTGGCGGCATCTTGCTTCCCGGTTCAGCAAAAGAAAAACCAAATCAAGGTGAAGTCGTTGCAGTAGGTAACGGTAAAGCGCTTGATAATGGCGAAACGCGTCCAATGGCAGTCAAAGTCGGCGATACCGTTGTATTTGGTCAGTACGCTGGCAGTAACACCATCACAGTTGACGGCGAAGAGCTGATCATCATGGGTGAGAGCGAAATCTACGCCGTTGTAGAGTAATCGCACTTAAGAATTCAACGTATTCAGTCAAGGAACTAGAATCATGGCAAAAGAAGTAGTATTTGGTGACAAGGCGCGTCAGCGCATGCTCAAAGGTGTTAACACACTGGCAGACGCAGTTAAAGCCACTTTAGGCCCCAAGGGTCGTAACGTTGTTTTGGACAAGTCATTCGGCGCTCCTACCGTAACGAAAGATGGTGTTTCGGTAGCGAAAGAAATTGAGCTGAAAGATAAGCTCGAGAACATGGGCGCGCAGATGGTAAAAGAAGTTGCGTCTCAAGCGTCTGACGTAGCGGGCGACGGAACCACCACTGCAACGGTATTGGCACAGTCTATCGTAAACGAAGGTCTTAAAGCGGTTGCCGCTGGTATGAACCCAATGGACCTGAAGCGCGGCATCGACAAAGCGATCGCAGCGGCCGTAGAAAAAATCTCTGCAGCAGCAATCCCTTGTGAAGACAAGAAAGCGATCGCGCAGGTAGGTACCATCTCTGCAAACAGTGACAGCCAAGTTGGCGACATCATTGCAGAAGCAATGGAAAAAGTAGGTAAAGAAGGCGTTATCACTGTCGAAGAAGGTTCTGGTCTACAGAACGAATTGGACGTGGTAGAAGGTATGCAGTTTGATCGCGGCTACCTGTCTCCCTACTTCATCAACAACCAAGACAACATGAGCGTAGAAGTTGATGCGCCTTACATCTTGCTGGTTGACAAGAAAATCTCAAACATCCGCGAATTGCTCCCTCTACTTGAGCAAGTTGCTAAAGCGTCTAAGCCTCTCGTGATCGTTGCTGAAGACGTTGAAGGCGAAGCCTTGGCGACCTTGGTTGTGAACAACATGCGCGGCATCGTGAAAGTAGCTGCTTGTAAAGCGCCTGGCTTCGGCGACCGTCGCAAAGCCATGCTGCAAGACATCGCTACTCTCACGGGCGGCGTTGTGATCTCTGAAGAAGTGGGTCTTGACCTCGAATCAGCCACTTTGGATCACCTGGGTACCGCTAAGCGCGTAACCATGGACAAAGACAACACCACCATCATTGATGGCGCTGGCGACGTAGAAGCCATTCAAGCTCGCGTTAAAGAGATTCGCGTTCAGATCGAGAACACCTCGTCTGATTACGATCGCGAGAAACTGCAAGAGCGCGTAGCTAAACTGGCTGGCGGTGTAGCGGTAATCAAAGTCGGTGCGGCGACTGAAATCGAAATGAAAGAGAAGAAAGCACGTGTTGAAGACGCGCTTCACGCAACTCGCGCTGCCGTAGAAGAAGGTGTCGTAGCGGGCGGTGGTGTTGCACTGGTTCGTGCTTTGACCTCGATCGCGGGCATGACCGGCGACAACGAAGACCAAACGCACGGTATCAACGCAGCGCTTCGCGCTATGGAAGGCCCTTTGCGTCAGATCGTTAGCAACGCGGGCGACGAAGCCTCTGTTGTTTTAGACAAAGTGAAGGCTGGCGAAGGTAACTTCGGTTACAACGCGGCAACTGGCGAATACGGCGACATGATCGAAATGGGTATCCTAGACCCAGCTAAAGTAACTCGTACTGCACTGCAGGCGGCGGGCTCAGTAGCTGGCTTGATGATCACCACCGAAGTCATGATCACGGATATCGTGGAAGACAAGCCGGCACCTGCGATGCCCGATATGGGCGGAATGGGTGGCATGGGCGGCATGATGTAAGCCAACTGGCTCCGATGAAAAACCCGGCACTGTGCCGGGTTTTTTTTTATGCTCTTAGTTCCTAGCCTCGCAATCAGTCAAGGTAGGCGATCGTCTCTGCGAGGTAACAGCGAAGTCAATGCCCAAGAATGAGCTCGCTGCCTACTCATCTCACTGTCTCTCTGTCTCTCTGTCTCACTGTCTCACTGTCTCACTATTCTGACCGCCTCAAACTCAGGCGCGATTGCCCTAAACCCGCGATCACGATCAAGCTTGCGCCCAAGGCGTCTGACAGAGACAGAGACTCACCAAAGAGCCACCAAGCCAATAAGGCGACAGTAAACGGTTCCAGGTAAGCTAAAGTGCCGTAGGTTGTAGCAGGCAAGTGCGCAAGGGCGCTTATTGCCAGCAGCATAGCCAGAAAGCCGGTAAAAAAACCGATTGCCACCAGCCAGGGCAGCTGACCAGTCGAAGGCAGCCCCCAGTTCCACGCAAATGGCAGCAAGAGACTGGATGCAACGACTAATTGAATAAGCGTGTTGAGTGACGGACTCGAACCTTCAGAAGATGTCCGATTCAGCAGGATAAACGCGCAATAAGTCAGACAAGACAAACTAGCGAACAGCAAACCAGCGCCATATTCTGAACCCTCACTTGCGGTCAGCGCACTCAAGTCGATCAAGAAAACAAATCCCGTGAAACCCAGCATCACTAGACTCAAACTCGCTTTAGTCAGCCGCTCAGCCAAAACAAAGTGAGCAATAACCGAAGCCAAAATCGGCGCGAAATAGAGGATCATCACCGCCTGTGCCATCGGCATGAGCTGCAATGCCTTGATGTAGAAAACCATGAACCCCGCGAGGGCCCCGCCCGAGGCGAGCTGTCGTTTACGGATCAAGACAAGAGAGCCGCGCAGAGAACCGCTCAACATAAGATACAAAACTAGAAATAAAGCACCGATGACTACGCGGTAAAACGTGACCACTTCGGGTGATACTTCAACCATTCGAGAGAGCGGCCCGATCGTCCCCATAAGTACGGCGGCACCGATAGCCATCAAAAGAAAGGGCAGCTGGGAGCTTTGCATAAACAGGCTCTCTATCCTAAAACAAAACGGCCCGCGACAAAGATATCGCGGGCCACACTAACAACAGAGGGAATTCGCACCTCAA
>JAUHWV010000187.1 GCA_030427335.1 Gammaproteobacteria bacterium
CGCTTCACGCCATCCTCTGTGGCCTGCGATAACTAGGTTCATGGCGGCAATGACCGACCCCGCTAACATCGCGGTCGCGGATTTAAGACTCGAAGGGTCCAAGGCGAAACGACCCGCTTCGACACCCGCTTGTAAATCTTTCATAGGCTGTGCCCGCCATAAAGACTCAAGTTGGTGATTGTTCAGACCGTGTCTACACATAAATCTCCCCCAATCGGGAGACTCGTGTGCCTGCTGTATAAAAACGCGAATGCCGTGCGCCACTCTGCGAGCGGGGTCCTGGATTGGCTGCAGCTCTGCTTGCACACGTTCGTGCAGTTCTTGGGCTAGTTGCTTGGCTGTATGTTCAAAGAGAGAGTCCAGCTCGTTGACATATGCGTAGACTGTGCCTCTGGCTACACCAGCAAATTGAGCAAGCTCGCTGATATTGAGCTCTTCGCGCGGCTCGGCAAACAGTTTTACTGCCGCGCTCTGTATACGTCGCTGTGAGTGAGAGGTCGCCATAAAATGTACTTATGCTTTGAGTTTTGACTTATTTGAACATGAGTGTTCAAATAAGTCAAAACTGATCAGTAGGGGCTCCTGTGTTTCCAAAAAAAACCGATGTTGTCATAGTAGGCGCGGGGCCTGTCGGTTTAGCCATGGCCTGTATTCTCTCTCGTTTGTCTGTGAGGACCTTGGTTTTTGATCGATTGCCAAGCATTAACCGCGACCCGCGAGCCATCGCCCTAGATAACGAAGCGCTTCGAATCTTGGTTGCCTGCGGGTTGAATCTGGAGGCGCTAGATTTGGTCCGAATTCCATACGTTCGTTATCGAAGCCCTTTATTCGGCGAGTTTGCGCGCATGAATACCAGCGAAATGAAGGATGCGCTGCCTGCATTAGTGACGTTTTTTCAACCTGATCTGGAGCAAGCTCTTGAGAATGCGGTCAACGAATCCGAGTTTGTGGACTTGCATCGAGGCGTTGAAGCCCAAGTCGTTCACAATGATGCGGAGTGCGCCATTGTCAGAGTCGCTGATTCCGACGAGTCTCAGGATATTGAAGCTCGATTTGTGATAGCGGCTGATGGTGCATCCTCGCCGATACGACAAGCGCTTGGAATCGGCTTTACCGGTGTGAGTTATTCTCAAGACTGGCTCATAATCGATGCCTTACGCGTTCCTGAAAAAATCGAGGACATCACATTTTATTGCAATCCTCGCAGGCCAACACCGCACATGCCAGCGCCCGGTGATCGGCAACGCTGGGAATTTATGTTGCATCCAGGTGAGTCGCAGGATGCGTTTTTGCAAGATGAGACCATTCGCGAGCTTTTAGCGCCGTGGACAAGTTTTGAGGATATTGAGGTTGAACGTAAAGCAGTTTACCGGTTCCATGCGCGACTCGCTGACCGATTCGTTTCCGACTCGGTGATTTTAATTGGTGATGCGGCGCATGTTACCCCGCCGTTTGCCGGGCAAGGTTTGGTTTCGGGTTTGCGCGACGTGGCGAATTTAGGTTGGCGTATAGCTGCTATTTTAGCGAATCAATTGGGTTCGGCGAATTTACGTAGCTATGAAACCGAGCGTCGCCCACACGCGGGCAAAATGATTCGTTTGGCGCAGACACTGGGTGCCGTAATCATGCCAACCAATGGCCTCAAAGCGTTATTGGTGCATGGGCTAGCGCGTTTCATATCCCTATTGCCCGTGGTGCGCCGTTTATTCACGGACATGAAGATGAAACCCCAGAACATCTTTGATAAAGGTCTGTTCGATAAGTCGATTAAGGGGCCGTTCGAGTCCGGGTCACATTTGCCGCAGTGGTCGGTAGTGAGTGAGGGCTTAGGTATCGAGCTGAGTGATCGAGTGCTCGGCAACCGCTTTACCGTCGTCGGTTTCGATATTGATCCCGCTGTTTGCCTGCCTGAATCCACTCTTGCTCGATGGGAGCGATTCGGGGGGGAGATTAAGATTTTTGCTAGCACAGAAGCGGCTCGTCGCAGCGAATTGCCTGCTGATGCTCAGTTTGTAAAGAACACACCCTCGCCGCCGGTTGGTGTTTTCGCTGTGATTAGGCCCGATAAGTTGGTTATGTGTAGTGGCCATAAGGGCGCGATGAATGAGGGTGTGTTGTCCGCACTGTCCTTATTTGAGGATGCTCTTGACTCGCTTGAGTATACCTCTGTTTGATGCTATTTTGATATCAAATTGATATCGGAGCTCCTCATGATCCAAGAAAAAATCGTTAAAACGTATTCAGGTTACTCAGCCCTGTTGATTATGGCGCTGCTGTTTGGTTTGGGTGTGTTTATCCTTATTGCCGCGCCAGGCTTGCTTAAAGCGACCGTAGCGTTAATCGTGCTGACGCTCATCTTGATGGCAGTGGGATTCTATATGGTTGGGCCTAATGAAGGTCGAGTTCTTCAGCTATTTGGCGATTACGTTGGTACCGATCGTCAGCTCGGCCTGCGCTGGGCGAATCCGTTTTACTCCAAGACGCGTGTTTCACTGCGGGTTCGTAACTTTGAGAGCGGTCAATTAAAAGTCAACGATCTGGTGGGCAATCCCGTTGAGATTGCGGCCGTAGTGGTTTGGAAAGTGATCGACACAGCGGAGGCGGTGTTCGAGGTAGACGATTACGAAAACTATGTGGCCGTGCAGAGTGAGGCTGCGATTCGTAACATGGCAACAAGCTACGCCTATGATGATTATGAGGGCGAGACGGTTACGCTTCGTGGTAGCAGCAACGAAATTGCCGATATCCTGCAGAAAGAAGTTCAAGATCGGCTCGGCAAGGCTGGGGTCGAAGTTATTGAGGCCCGTATTAGTCATTTGGCTTATGCGCCTGAGATCGCGAGCGCCATGCTTCAGCGTCAACAGGCATCGGCAATTGTCGCCGCTCGTCACAAAATTGTTGAGGGCGCTGTGGGCATGGTCGAGGAAGCGCTGAACAAACTGTCAGAGCGAGATATAGTTGCCCTAGATGATGAGCGGCGCGCAGCGATGGTGAGTAATCTACTTGTCGTGTTGTGCAGCGATAAAGCAGCGCAGCCGGTGGTTAATAGTGGTTCGCTATACAGCTGACATGAGCCGAGCAAAGAAAGCCTTCCAGTTGCGTATTGACGCAAAGACCTTTGATGCTTTGCAGGGCTGGGCGGACGATGAACTGCGCAGTTTAAACGCTCAGATTGAGTACGTGATTCGTGACGCCCTGCGTAAAGCAGGGCGGCTTCCAGGCGACAATACCTCTCAGTCGTCCAGTAAAAACGAGGCTTAAGCCTCGTGACGCTGAATCATTGCGAACAGCTGTTCTTTCAAGTTTAGACGTACTTTTTTTCGCTCATTCAGATAGTCGTCACTGGTATTCTCCGCACCAGATTCGATGCGGTGTACCTCGTGATCGACCTCGTGATATTCGCTGAATAAACGAGCGAAATGATTGTCGTTTAGCTTTAAGTAATGAATGGAATCGCCGTGGTCTGGGAATTCGTGGTGGAGATCGTGTTTTTCGAGCATGTGTGCCTCTTGGGTTGATGTGCAGGTACATGTTAGCTCGATCGCGCAGTAGGCCTTTTGACGAAGATCAACAGAAGTCATCGGTGGTACAGAGGGTGGGCATGTTGCTCGGCGCTCTGGAGCGAAGATTTAGCACTAGCGCGAATTTACTATCGGAACCGTTATTTTATTCATGACATCGCGGATGCGCCGTTGCACTGGATCAATCCATCATTCTACGACTTCCTCGATACCAAGTCCCGAGCGTGCGCGCTATGCTCCGAGGTTTAATGCAAACTAGTTTTTTGGCGTTTCCTCTTTGTACGTCGATATTCCTGCAATTCGGTACACCAAACAGTTACCGAATGTGAGCGAGATCGCATTGAGGAAGCCGAACGCAATCAGTATGCCGCGCAACAGCGGATCACCGATTGCCTCTGGAAAAAAGAGGGCGGCGGAGAGCGCGATAAGTGCGACCATGCCTCTGATTCCTCTATCAATCGGTGACAAGTTTTTCGTTACCATCGAATTAGCCCCTCTGTAAGCGGAATGCCGTGTTAGCAAATGTGACACACATCACAATTGTTTGTACAGGGGCAGGCACAATTTCTTAAAAAAAACAGTTTCCAGCGGGCTTTGCGAGTAAACTAAATGGCGATTGGGAGATGCCATGATCGACACTTTTAGCTATGAAACAATACCGTCTGCTCGGCAGGAGTCGCTTGACCCGAGCTTTGCGAATCGCGTTGTCGAAGATCTCGTCTTGAAAGGCTACACGGTGCAACCTAATTCTTTACCGCCGAGTTTGCTCGCTGCTCTCCAGATGCAGGTGCAGTCGCTAAGCGCAGAAGAATTCGCCCGAG
>JAUHWV010000021.1 GCA_030427335.1 Gammaproteobacteria bacterium
CTTCTTCTAAAGGTAACGTCAAGATTCAACGCTATTAACGTTAAACCCTTCCTCCCAATTGAAAGTGCTTTACAACCCGAAGGCCTTCTTCACACACGCGGCATGGCTGCGTCAGGCTTTCGCCCATTGCGCAATATTCCCCACTGCTGCCTCCCGTAGGAGTCTGGGCCGTGTCTCAGTCCCAGTGTGGCTGATCATCCTCTCAGACCAGCTATAGATCGTCGCCTTGGTGAGCCTTTACCCCACCAACTAGCTAATCTAACGCAGGCTCTTCCAATAGCACGAGGTCCGAAGATCCCCCGCTTTCCCCCTCAGGGCGTATGCGGTATTAGCTTAAGTTTCCCTAAGTTGTCCCCCACTACTGGGTAGATTCCTACGCGTTACTCACCCGTCCGCCGCTTTACTCAGTCCGAAAACCTTTCTCGCTCGACTTGCATGTGTTAGGCCTGCCGCCAGCGTTCAATCTGAGCCATGATCAAACTCTTCAGTTCAATCTTTATCCTCTGCAAAGCAAGAGGGCAGGTTTTCGCTTAACCAGCGCCAACCTGCAAATCTCGGCTCAGACACAATTCGAAATCAAAAATTACTATGAATTAATGGTTCACTTGTGTCTGATATATAGTAAATACATACCTCAACAAGTGCCCACATTTCTGTCTTCATCTGTCTGTTAAACAACCTAAACCCGCTTGGGATCTAGTGTCCGGCCCGAGTAACTCCCTGACCGAGGACGCGCATTATACGTAAACTAAAAAGCACCGCAAGCGCTATTTTCACTTTCTTTCAATTTTTTTTAAAGCCTGAAAGAAACTCTCAAAAACATCACTAAAGCCCTTCTGAGAGCGCTACCGACTCAACCTGAAAATCAGGCCCTTTCGGTAGCGGGAGCCGAGTATTAAAACATAGATTAGCGTGTAAATACCAGCCTCAATCCAGTCTGATCGTACTTGCCAGATAATATGCGCACAGACGAGACAGCCGACCAGATACACCAGCGCATGCAGTCTCTTCCATTTCGGGCCCAAACTGCGCTGCCAGCCGCGCGTTGAGGTCACAACAAGCGGGACCAGTAGAATCCAAGCCAAACTCCCGACCAGTATGTACGGCCGTTCTTTCAGCTCCTCCAGCAACAGCGACAGTTGCCAGCCTAAGTAACCGTGAGCAAATATCAAGAGATGAAGAGTCGCCAGCGCAAAAGCCCACAACCCGAGAGGGCGACGCAGAGCAACGAGCGATGGCACCCCCAAGATCTGTCTAAAAGGGGTTATAAGCAGAGAACCAAATAAAAGCATTAATGCTGTCTCACCCGAGCTCAGCACTAAGGCCTTAATAGGATCAGGGCCATCCAGCCCCTGGGCCGCGGCGTATACTATTACCATTAACCAACCAAGAACAGACGCGTGCAGCATCAAACGGGTAATACGCAGTGGAGGAAGCGCCACACTCACAAAATCATTCCTCGTAACAACACAGAAAATGACAACCGATCTGAAGATTCAACAATAAAGCTCATACCGCCAGCCCAAAAAATCCCAGCGCAATACGGCTCTCGAGGTTCACAACGACGCAGCTCCGTTCAGGCCGAAACTCGCCAATAATGGAGATTACTCTCAAGCCAGGAGCGGCCCAGTCTCGAACTAGTAATACCGAGCGAGGTTCATTCCTTTATAGAGATCCGCCACGAATTCACCATATCCATTGAACAATTGAGTCGGTATTCGATTGGGATTCCAAAGTGATGAGGGCAGCCGTCTCTCGTAGCGCTGACTCCAACGCGGATGATCAACATCGGGATTCACGTTGGCGTAGAAACCATACTCATGCGGAGCAATACCCTGCCAACTGGTTTTCGGCTGCGTTTCAGTAAACCGAATTTTTACGATTGACTTGATACTTTTGAATCCGTACTTCCAGGGCACAACCAAGCGCAGTGGCGCACCATTTTGTGCAGGAAGAGGCTTACCATAAAGGCCCGTTGCCATAAAAGCGAGCGGATTCAGCGCCTCATCTAGACGCAGCCCCTCTCTGTAAGGCCAATCTATTACCGAAGAAAAGGATCGCGTGCCGCGCATTTCCTTCCGGCGATAAGCCGTCTCGAAGTACACGTACTTCGCCTTAGAGGTCGGCTTCAGCCAGCGAATGAACTCCGCTAACGAAAACCCGTTCCAAGGGATCACCATCGACCACGCTTCTACACAGCGAAGGCGGTAGATCCTTTCCTCTTCCTGCGTTGCTGCCAGAATATCCTCAAGATTGATGGTACGAGGCTGCTCTACCTCACCCTCTATCTGAACTTGCCAGGGCGACAGGGTGAGTTCATGCGCGTAACGAGCAGGATCTGACTTATCCATGCCAAACTCGTAAAAATTGTTGTACGAAGTGACATCCTCATAAGGCGTTAGCGCGTCACTTGAGCCCAAAGCCCAGCCTTCGGGCAAGGCGACCTCACTACCTGAAACAGATGAAAAAGCCGGTATAGAGCCTCCCGACACAAGCCCTCCCGCAAACAGGAGCGATCCTGCCTTCATAAACTCACGCCTGCAGAGATAGGCGGATTCGGAGGTGATCTCAGATGAAGGTATCTTTGGCAGCTTAAAACCTATACGTCGAGATCGCACTTACACCTCCCTTTTTAGTCGTCTTTGGCTACCTTAGGCCGCCCTACACTTTTTAACTTCCCAATAACTGTTAATACGGGTGAAGAGAGCGCATAGACTAAAAATGTGACCAAAAATACAGTCGGCGGATGCAATGTGACCAAGCTGAACACAACAACCACAATGAAGATGAAAGCAAAGGGAACGCGCCCCCTCATATCAATACCCTTGAAAGAGGGGTATTTGAAGTTGGCTACCATCGCAACACCTACTAGCGCGGTTAAAATAGCTAATATAAACGACAACTCCCCCGGCACACTTTCTGGAGTGGTCATCCCCAAGTCATAGGCGAGCCACACAGCACTAGCGATAACAGCCGCCGCCGCTGGACTTGCAAGCCCGGTAAAAAAGTTACCGTCATCGCTACCGATCTTTGTGTTAAAACGAGCTAAACGAAGAGCTGCGCATGCAACATAAACAAAAGCCGCGCTCCAACCAAACTTGCCCATGCTTTCCAGGGCATAGCTGAACATAACGAGCGCCGGCGCGACACCGAAGGACACCATGTCCGATAAGCTGTCGTATTCAGCACCAAATTTACTCGAGGTATTGGTCAAACGAGCCACTCGACCGTCCAACCCATCGAAAATCATGGCAAAAAAAATGGCGATCGGTGCCGCTTCAAAATTCCCTTGCAGTGCCGCGATAATGGCATAGAAACCAGCGAAAAGGGCCCCAGTGGTGAACAAATTCGGAAGCAGATAAACGCCCCGACGCCGGACCGTTTTACCACCTTCCTCTACTTCTTCCTCGTGATCATCAACCAGATGCTCCAGCGCTGCCAAGTCGTCAGCGTCAAAGCCGGGGATTCCCGAGTTACCTTGCGGTTTCGTTTGATCTTCACTCATACAGGCGTTCCAAACAAGATTGACTCTAGTCTAACATGAGCTTGAGTAAGTCTCTGCCGCCACGGCCCAAAAAGTTGATAACAGGGGATCCTTCAGCCTTTGCTTCAATGTGCACAGGCCCACCGACATCGCAGGTAAACTACCAGGGCCCTCTATCATCTCAACCTGTTCCGCCATGCCACTCCCATCATGCACGAGGCGAGGTACCACACCAACACCCAAACCCAGACTGACCATCGCGACGATCGCTTCATGACCCGCCACTTGCGCATAAACCCGTGGCTGAATACCTAAAGTCAAAAACCATTGATCTAGCAACTCTCTCGACACACCCCGCTCAGGCAGAATAAAGGGCACTAGTGACCAATCTGGATCAGCCGCAGCCAACTGCACGCGAACCGCGCAATCGCGCCGCGGAACACAGAGTACCAAGGGCGATTGAAGTAGCTCAACAAAGGCTAAGGCATTTGATAGTTTTTCAGGCCGTCCACTCACGGCCAAATCATCGCTTCTCGACAATACCCGCTGGAACCCATCAGCCTGATCACCCGTGTGAACCATCAAATCTACCTGCTGGTAGCGATTCTGAAACGTTTCGATCACCGGGCCCAGCACACTCAAACTGGCGGTAACCGAGCAAAACAAACTCAACTCCCCCCTTAGATGCTCAGGCGAACCGAGTACGCGACGCATTTCATTCCATCGGTTTAATGCATCGCGAGCATAAGTCAGAAAGTCAAGTCCCGCCGGCGTCAACCGCATAGAGCGCCGGTCGCGTTGCAACAAAGGCACGCCGACCTCCGCCTCTAAGCGAGCAATGATTCGGCTGACCGCCGATACACTCATGTGGCTCACCTCTGAGACTCTCGAAAAATTCAGGGCATCAGCCACACTCAAAAACACACGTAGGGACTTTGGATCCATATTTTCGTTTTCCGCAAAACAGTATTTTTATTTTAGCGTTTTACGCAAGAATTGAAATAGCGTAAGGTGCGCCCCTCAAAATGAACATCCCTCTTGGAGAAGACAATGCGCAACAACTACTTCAATACCCTACCCCTACGTTTACAGCTAAAACAGCTCGGCAAATGTCGCTTTATGGATTCGAGCGAATTCGCAGATGGCGTAGAAAAGCTCAAGGGCAAAAAGCTCGTTATCGTGGGCTGTGGAGCTCAGGGCCTAAACCAAGGTTTAAACCTCAGAGACAGCGGCCTGGACGTCAGCTACGCACTGCGAGCGGAAGCGATCGCTGAAAAGCGTCAATCGTTCAAAAACGCCTCAGAAAATGGCTTCACTGTCGGCACCTACGAAGAGCTCATTCCCACTGCGGACATGGTGTTGAACCTGACCCCCGACAAGCAGCACTCTTCCGTAGTATCGCAGGTTATGCCCTTAATGAAACACGGCGCGTGCCTGTCTTACTCTCATGGTTTCAACATCGTTGAAGAAGGCATGCAAATTCGCGAAGACCTCACTGTCATCATGGTGGCTCCCAAGTGCCCAGGAACCGAAGTGCGCGAAGAATACAAGCGCGGTTTCGGCGTCCCGACTTTGATCGCAGTGCACACTGAGAACGATCCCAATGGCGAAGGCCTCGAACTGGCGAAAGCGTATGCTGTGGGCACTGGCGGCCACCGCGCGGGCGTACTGGAAAGTTCTTTCATCGCAGAAGTTAAATCAGACCTCATGGGCGAGCAGACCATTCTGTGCGGCATGCTCCAAACAGGTTCGATTCTGTGCTTTGACAAAATGGTTGAGTCGGGCATCGACGCAGGCTATGCGTCTAAATTGATACAGTACGGTTGGGAAACGGTAACCGAAGGTCTCAAGCAAGGCGGCATCACCAACATGATGGATCGTTTGTCGAACCCCGCCAAACTCCGCGCTTTCTACCTCGCAGAAGAACTGAAAGACATCATGCGTCCGCTTTATGAGAAACACCAAGACGACATCATCACAGGTGAGTTTTCATCAACTATGATGGCAGACTGGGACAATGACGACGCTAACCTGTTGAAATGGCGCGCAGCGACTGCAGAAACTGCTTTCGAAAAGGCCAGCAACACGGACCAAAGCATCGCTGAGCAAGAGTACTATGATCACGGTATTTTGATGGTCGCCATGGTTAAGGCAGGTGTAGAACTAGCATTCGAAACGATGGTTGCCGCCGGTATCATTGCAGAATCAGCTTACTATGAGTCTCTGCATGAGACACCACTCATCGCCAACACCATCGCGCGTCGTAAACTTTATGAGATGAACGTCGTAATCTCTGACACCGCTGAGTACGGCTGCTACCTCTTTGATCACGCTTGCCGCCCCTTGCTCACAGATTTCATGAGCAAAATCACCGTTGATGTGATTGGCCAAGGAATCGGAGCAGACAACAGCGTCGATAACCGAGAACTCATCGCAGTGAACGAAGCAATTCGCAACCACCCCGTTGAAGTGGTGGGCAAAAAGTTACGCGGCTTCATGACAGCAATGAAATCACTTTAAGCCACTTTGCTATAAAAACCGGGGTTCGCCCCGGTTTTTTTTTGCCCAAAACCAGCTGCCGAAACAAAAAAACGATAGTGAAGCAACCGCAGACAGATAACTTGATGTAACCGCCCACCAGACCCGGCTTTTCCGTATAACGGATTCTTTGTATATGACCGCGATTTAAAAGGTTTTTCAGCACTTCAGGCAAAATGCGCCTTACTGCAAGCTCAATGCTACAACAGTGATCTAGCTTAAATCCGCGAGCTTCGCTCTCGCCCCACGAGCCCAATCGCAAAAGTGGTCAAGTGGTCTTACCAAAATAGGCATTATGAGGTACCATCGCGGATCACTAGAAACAGAGATAAAGCACGATGCTACCAAGCAAATTTATAAAAACATCAATCGCCGCAGGTTTCGCCACATTGGCGCTCACACTAATCGGCTGTTCACAGAGCAGTGAAGAATCTCCGAATCTTGCCTGGCAAGATACTGATCTCGCGCCAAATCTGCGCGCCGACGCCTTATTGCAGGCTATGACAATCGAACAAAAGCAGCAACAACTGGTCGGCAACGTACCCGAGATTGTGCCCGAGCTACCCAACTGCTTCGGTGCACGCCACGTTAGGGGTATAGCTGAACTCGGCATTCCGACTTTACGAATCACGAACGGCCCCGTAGGCATCGGTCAAAACGACTGTGTCGATGCTAAGCAGGTTAACGAGAGCAGCTCTTTGTGGGCAGCTTATACTCACCCCTCCTCCGCAAAGGCGACAGCACTACCATCGGCGATGGCCGTGGCCGCCTCTTTCGATACCAACATGGCGGAACTGTTCGGTGAAGTAATCGCAGATGAAGCCAACGCGCTCGCTCTGCACGTATTTGAAGCACCCGGTATCAACTTGGCCCGCAACCCCGTGCTCGGTCGGAACTTCGAATATAACGGAGAAGACCCTTTCCTCGCTGGCACCATCGCTACAGCGCAAATTAAGAAAATTCAGAGCGAAGGTGTTATCGCCATGGCGAAACACTACGCCGCGAATGAGCAAGAGACCAACCGCATGAATATCGCCCAAACGATCGACCGACAGGTGCTGCATGAGCTCTACCTACTGCCTTTCGAAATGACGGTTAAAGACGGTGACGTTGCTTCTCTGATGTGCTCTTACAATGACGTCAACGGCGATCAAATGTGCGAAAACGCCGAACTGCTTACTGAGGTTTTACGCGACCAATGGGGGTTTGAGGGCTACGTTCAGTCAGACTTTTTTGCGGTCAAGAGTACGGCAAAGTCGATGAAAGCCGGTTTAGATCACTTAATGCCGCAACCCCTGTACTGGTCGCCTGAGAAACTCAACGAGGCGATTCAAAAGGGTGAGCTAGCCGAATCCGATCTTGATCTCGCGCTGAAACGTCGCTATACCCAAATGTTCAAAATGGGTATTTTTGAAAAAGAAATCGTACAGACACCTATGGATATTGAAGGCGGCGGAGAGAAGGCGCGAACCATTGGTCAAAATTCCGTCGTTCTGCTTCAGAACAATGGCGCTTTACCCTTTTCTGACGCCGTCTCGAGTGTCGTTGTAATCGGAAAAGCCACACAAGTTTATGCGCAACAGGCAGTGGCCGGTGGCGTGATGGTAGGCAAACCGATGGGCGCCGGCGGGGGTAGCTCGGACGTTGTACCCCACTACACCATCAGCCCAACCGAGGGGATCCAAAATGTCCTCAAAGAACTGGGCAACACAGAGGCTTCGGTTGAACTCATCCTAATCGATGACAACAACGGCAATCTCGCAGACTACGCAGACAGCATTCGATCTGCCGACGCCGTCATCATCATGGCAGGCACCATCGCAGAGGAGGGAGCTGATCGAGCCACTTTCGAGGATCAGCGTGGCCTCGGTCGGGCGAGCGCAATTGGTGATAACCTAGATTGGTACACCGACCACCCAAATCAAATCACAAGCCTTGTACGCACAGATGAAAAGCCTCTCAATCCCGAGAAAAACAGCGGCACCGTAGACATGATTGAACAGATCATGGGTATGAGCGAGGACATGTTTACCAAGACTGCACTGGTGATGAAGAATAACGCCGGCGTAAGCTTGCCCAATAGCAAGAACGTTCTCGGCTCAAAAGGCCCCGCCATTGTTGAGGCGTGGTTCCCAGGCCAAGAAGACGGCCATATTGTCGCGGACGTGTTGTGGGGCAAAGTCAATCCAGGCGCAAAAGCACCGGTGAGTTATCCTATCGCTGGACTGGGTTTTCTAGATCACATCAAAGAGGATCCGCGCTACTTCCCAGGAGTTGAAGTCAACGGCAAGGGCGCAGTGGAGTATCTTGAGGGCTTGAATATCGGTTATCGCTGGTACGATGCCAACGTCAGCGGCAACTGTTCACCTACAGAGAGCGGCCACAATCCGTGCCTGGCATTCCCCTTCGGTCACGGTCTCTCTTACACCCACTTTGAACTCACAGACGCCGAGTTCAATTCAGCGGACGGTAAGATTGAAGCTTCTATCGTAGTAACCAATACAGGCGAACGCACGGGTAGCGAAGTCGTACAAGTCTACGTTGGCGTCCCGAACGACGGTCAGCCTCCTAAACGCTTGGTTGGGTTTCAAAAGGTCGAACTCGATGCAGGAGCACAGCAACGTGTAACGATCGGCATCGACCCCGCTGCGTCTAACCATCCGCTGTCGGTCTATGATGTGGAAAGTAAAAACTGGGTTACGCCCAAAGGTGAGTACACCTTCTACATCGGTAACTCATCGAGTGATGCGCAACTGGCAAAGGCAACCTATTCAGTAAAGTAGGCTGCCCTATCACGCAAAAACGCCAGCTTAAGAGCTGGCGTTTCTATTTTAGGGCACCGAGCCTATCTCAGCGGAGCTTACTCATTAAGAGGTCACCTCGAGACGCGGCTCGGAACATTAGGACCCGCGCCCTCTTCACCCCACCTAAGACCCAAAAATCATGGGCTGCGTTGCGGTTACCCGAGCTCAAAAATCTCTGACGCAACTGCGAAAAGCGTTTAGAGCCGCAGGACCTTATCCCCTCGAGAGATACCCACAACCCCCGAACGCACCACCTCCAGAATCGCGCCTTCTTCCAACGCGGCAATAAAGGCGTCGAGCTTCTCAGCTGCGCCGGTCAACTGTATCGTAAAGACCTGCGGACCGACGTCGACGATCTGACCACGAAATATCTCTGTGACGCGGCGAATTTCATCTCTCACTTCGCCTTCGGCACGCACCTTTACGAGCATGAGATCGCGCTCTACGTGCGCCCCCTCGGAAAGATCGACCAATTTCACAACGTCCACCAACTTATTCAGCTGTTTGGTGATCTGCTCGATCACCCGATCGTCACCTTTCGTAGTCACGGTAAGCCGTGACAGGGTTGGATCTTCTGTCGCTGCGACATTTAAGGTGTCGATGTTGTAGCCGCGCTGCGAAAACAAGCCTACTACGCGAGACAAGGCACCGGGTTCGTTCTCCATCAAAATCGAAATAATACGTCGCATCAGGAGGTCCTCTCGTGCTTGTTAATCCACATGTCCTTCATCGATCCGTTGGGCGCCACATGCATTGGATATACGTGCTCGGTTGGGTCGATAAAAATATCCATAAACACAACGCGATCCTTCAGCGCGAAGGCTTCTTTCATCGCTCCATCCAAGTCCGCTAAGTTCTTAACCTGCATGCCAACGTGGCCATAGGCTTCAACTAACTTGACAAAGTCGGGTAGCGAATCTTCGTAAGTGCTCATGGCATGCCGGCCTTCGTACTGCATATCCTGCCACTGCTTCACCATACCCAAGTAGTTGTTACGAAGGTTGATAATCTTTACGGGCGTATTGTATTGAGTGCAGGTCGACAGCTCCTGGATGTTCATCTGAATGGAACCTTCGCCCGTTACGCAGGCAACATCGGCATCCGGGAATGCGAGTTTGACCCCAATTGCCGCGGGCAGACCAAAACCCATGGTTCCCAAACCACCCGAGTTAATCCAGCGATGAGGTTTGTCGAACTTGTAATACTGAGCAGCAAACATTTGGTGCTGACCTACGTCACTCGTAATGTAGGCGTCACCACCAGTCGCTTTATAAAGCGACTGAATAACCTGCTGCGGCATAATATGTTCACCATCGGAAACAAAGCGGTCAGCCGTCCACAGACCGTGCTTATCACGCCACTCGTTAATCTGTCGCCACCATCGCTCGAGTGCACCGGCATCGGGCAGAGAGGCGTCTTTCTTACGGAGCTGCTTGATTTGCACCAACATGTCTTCCAGCACGGTTTGAACCGGACCCACAATCGGAACGTCGGCGTTCACTGTTTTTGAGATCGAAGTGGGATCTATATCTATGTGGATGATCTTCGCACCCGGGCAAAACTTGCTCACTGTATTGGTAACACGGTCATCGAAACGCGCACCTACCGCTAAAATGACATCGGCATGGTGCATCGCCATATTGGCCTCATAAAAACCATGCATCCCAAGCATGCCAAGAAATTGATCATCACTCCCGGGGTAGGCTCCTAAGCCCATCAGCGTATTCGTGACCGGGAATCGCAATTCCTTTGCTAAGTGGGTTAGCTGGTCGCTGGCACCGCCGAGGATAACGCCACCACCCGAGTAAATAACCGGCCGTTTGGCGCCGAGTAGCAGTTTTGCTGCCTTCTTAATCTGACCGGCATGGCCTCGCTGAATCGGTGAGTAGGACCGCATCGAAACCGAGTCAGGATACTTGAAGGGGAATTTCTCTTCGGGCTTGGTCTTATCCTTCGGTATATCGATGACCACGGGGCCCGGACGACCTGTAGTGGCAATATGAAAGGCCTTTTTAATGATGCCGGGCAACTCTTCCGTATGACGCACCTGAAAACTGTGTTTAACAACAGGGCGCGAGATACCCAACATATCCGTTTCCTGAAAGGCATCTTCACCGATCAAGTGGCTCTGAACCTGACCAGAGAAGATCACCATCGGAATGGAGTCCATGTAGGCTGTTGCAATGCCTGTCACAGCGTTGGTGGCACCGGGCCCAGAGGTCACGAGAACAACACCAGGCTTTCCTGTAGCTCGGGCGTAGGCGTCAGCCGCGTGCGTTGCCGCCTGCTCGTGTCGAACCAGTACGTGTGGGACCTTGCAGTTTTTGAAGAGGGCATCGTAAATATGAAGGACTGCGCCTCCTGGATACCCAAATATATATTCTACGTTTTCGAGCTCTATTGCTCGGGCGATCATCTCACCGCCTGACAACATTTCCATGCAGTCTCTCCCTACCGACTCAGCACACGCTGAACCGCAAACATTAAAGGACAGAAAGGGATGGGTCTGAAACCGATCGCATCTTTCCACTTTGTGCGCCCACACAATGACCAGATGCTGGTTTCCTTGGCGATGTCATCGCACGAAATACGATGAACCCGTTGAGTTCGCCTGCGGGATAACGCAGTTCAAGCCTCAGCCTACGCTGTACGCTACGGGGCGGCCAGTGCTGCAGAGTGCATCGTCTTGCACGCTGGCAGGCAACAACAGCAATACGCTAATGTGCCTTTCACTGACGGCCGCATTTTTCCCCTTGATAGCCTCTTTGTCAACCGAAACAGATCAAGTTTTACCAATTGCGCCCGGCTGAACATCCAATAGTGTCATGCATACCGACACCTTCAAGATCAAAGTGCAGCAATGCACGCCGTATTCCCAACTACCCCCCTTGTTAACTTATCGCCGCTTTAGGACTAGCCGGCACACTTTTGCACAAACAGTCCAGGTTTGGACGGCATGTGATGATCGCTTGGTGAGCTCTGACAGCCCTCCGGCCCCGGCATCAACTTTAAAATTCAGAGCACCGCCGGCGGGGCACAATATCCGTACACGTGATGACGAAGATCACTACCGCCACCTCAAGTTCAAGGAAAAAGAGGAGCAGCGCCAACAGACGATGCTCCTAATCGATCAATGCTGAGTCTAGACCGCGCTATAACGAAATCCGACTCGCTGGTCCTCGAAATGGGCGGTCACCGTATCCCCGGGGCCAAACTCGCCAGCCAACAAGGCCTGCGCGAGCGGATTCTCCAATTGCTGCTGTATGGCGCGTTTGAGTGGTCGAGCTCCATACACAGGGTCAAACCCGGCTTGTGCCAGCTGCGCCAAGAGCGATTCGTCAACGACAAGTTCGATATCTTGCGCCCGTAAACGGGAGACCAGACCAGCCAACTGTATTTCCGCTATGCCGCGAATTTGTTCGGATGCCAAGGGGTGAAACACAACAGACTCATCGACCCGGTTAATGAACTCGGGTCTAAAATACTGCCCTACCCGCTCCATTACCGCTGACTTCATTGCATGGTAATCGTTGTTACCTGCCATTTCTTGAATCAGATCAGAACCCAGATTCGAAGTCATCACAATTACCGTGTTTCTGAAGTCCACCGTTCGGCCTTGCCCATCCGTCAAACGGCCATCTTCAAGCACCTGTAACAGAATATTGAAGACATCGGGGTGCGCTTTCTCTACCTCATCGAGCAAGAGCAATGAATAAGGGCGACGCCGAACCGCCTCGGTCAAATAGCCCCCCTGCTCGTAGCCAACGTATCCCGGTGGTGCGCCAATCAAGCGAGCTACCGAGTGCTTTTCCATAAATTCGGACATATCGATTCGAACCATGGCCTGCTCACTGTCGAACAAAAACTGCGCCAAGCTCTTACAAAGCTCGGTTTTACCGACACCAGTGGGGCCCAAGAATAGAAAGGATCCATTTGGGCGATTGGGATCAGATAACCCAGCTCGCGCCCGACGCACAGCATTCGAAACTGCGGTCACCGCTTCATCCTGACCCACCACTCGGGCGTGTAAATCTGACTCCATGCGGAGGAGTTTTTCGCGATCGCCCTCGAGCATCTTCGCAACAGGTATGCCTGTCCAACGTGACACCACTTCAGCGACTTCTTCGTCGGTGACATTATTGCGAAGCAACTGGCGCTCTGTGTTCTCACTGGCTTCCGCCTGAACGAGCTGCTGCTCAAGTTGGGGTAAACGACCATATTGTAACTCAGACATTTTGCTAAGATCACCGCCACGTCGCGCAGCCTCAAGCTCTAGTTTAGCCTGTTCGATATCGCTTTTAATCTGAGCTGCGCCTTGCAAAGAGGCCTTCTCAGCCTTCCAGATCTCCTCGAGATCGGAATACTCGCGCTCAACGATATCTATGTCTCGGTCGAGCTGCTCTAACTGCTTTTTCGCCCCAGAATCGGTGTCCCGCTTAACCGCCTCCCGCTCGATTTTCAGCTGTATCAATCGGCGTTCGAGCTTATCCATCGACTCGGGTTTTGAATCAATCTCCATTCGAATTCGGCTCGCGGCCTCATCGATCAAGTCAATGGCTTTGTCGGGTAGTTGCCGATCCGTGATGTACCGTTGCGATAACTTCGCAGCGGCGATAATGGCACTATCGGTAATCTGTACACTGTGATGCACCTCGTATCGCTCTTTCAGACCACGCAGAATCGCGATCGTATCTTGCTCGGAAGGCTCGTTCACAAGCACTTTCTGAAAGCGCCGTTCGAGCGCAGCATCTTTCTCTATGAACTGTCGATACTCGTCCAGAGTGGTGGCACCAACGCAGTGAAGCTCGCCTCTCGCAAGAGCGGGTTTTAACATGTTGCCCGCATCCATCGATCCCTCGGCCTTTCCTGCGCCAACCATGGTATGCAACTCATCGATGAACAAAATGACGCGACCTTCCTCTTTCGAGAGCTCGTTTAGAACCGATTTCAATCTTTCCTCAAAATCGCCTCGAAACTTCGCGCCAGCCAAAAGAGCCCCCAGATCCAGCGAGAGCAAACGCTTATCTTTCAACCCTTCAGGTACTTCACCATTTACAATTCGCTGTGCCAAACCTTCAACGATTGCGGTCTTACCCACACCCGGCTCACCGATTAGTACGGGGTTATTTTTGGTGCGCCGCTGGAGTACCTGAATCGTGCGTCGAATTTCATCGTCACGACCGATAACCGGGTCCAACTTGCCCTGTTCCGCCCGCTCGGTCATGTCAATCGTATATTTCTCTAAAGCTTGACGAGATTCCTCTGCCTCAGGCTGACTGACCGATTCTCCGCCGCGCACTTGATCGACAGCAGATATCAGGGTCGCTTTGGTGAGCCCCGCTTTTTCCAAAATGGATTTAACAGGCGTGCTGGCCTCGAGCGCCGCTAACAAAACCATATCACTCGAGATGTAAGCGTCCTTGCGCTGCTGTGCCAGCTTGTCACTGGTATTCAACAGGCGAGCCAGATCGCTCGACATATGTACGTCACCGGTGGCATTGGAGATGGTGGGTAGGCTATCGATCGCGCTATTGATCGCGGAATTTAAGGTTGCGAGGTTGCATCCCGCCTTTTGCAGTATGGGTCGAGCCGAACCCGAGCGCTGATCTAACAGAGCCCTGATTAGGTGTACCGGTTCTATAACACTGTGATCTCGACCCACCGCGATGGACTGCGCATCGGCGATAGCCGTTTGCAGTGAATTGGTCAATTTATCCATTCTCATATGATCTCCTTACGGCGGCAGATGAATGGCCGCTTCTTGAAGAGGTATATGGGGGCAAAATAACCCTATTTCAAGTAGGGTTATAGCGAGAGGTTACGTGTTTTGGTCACACCGGTCAGCAGACGATTGGTGGTTTGATCTCGGCGGAAAGAAAACTGGTTCAAGTTGTTAAAAGTGCAGACCCCACACCAACTCGCCTGTTCCACCCCAAGTGCTTTGAGTTGTGCCAGAGCCAACCCGGGTAAGTCGAGGTGAACCTTAGTGTCATCATTACCGTCAGGCTGTATGTGAGGGCTAAGATCCAGAAATTCAAATGCCGGGCTCAACTGAAAGGCCTCTATGACCTCCCATCCCACTTGAAACGCTTGAACACTGATAGCCGGGCCAATCCAAACGGTAAGATCTTCCGGCTTGGTATCGAAGGCTTTGATAAAATTAGGAACCACCCCCGCTGCCAAGCCCCGCCAGCCGGCATGCGCCGCGCCAATCCGGACGCCTGCGCTATCGCAGGCAACTAAGGGCAAGCAGTCCGCACTCAGCACACCAAGGCTCAATGTGTCCCGGGTCACACAAGCGTCGACTTGCTCATCGCTTAATAAACCATTGTCTACCCGAGCAACCTGATTACCATGAACTTGACGCATGCGCACGATCGATGGCGTATTCAAGGTGCTAGCTAGCTTATCGAGGGCAACCGTCCCCTTGTCACTCCAATCGTAACTCTGGTTCGAGTTTAGATTTGAGTCAGACTCTAATCTCGTCCCACCGGCACTCCAGAAACGAATACCCGCGGGAAGCACTAAGTCGGGTTCGATCAAATTAATCCCTTCACGGTGAATCAAATTCATCAAGCAAGGCCTGTAGCTGAATGATGTCCTCTGGGATCGGTGCACTAAAGCTCTCCCACTCACCCGATCCCGGGTGCTCAAATGACAATTCGAATGCGTGCAGCGCTTGTCTCGGAAAGCTTCGTATCGCTTCTACCAGCGTTGGATCGCTTCGGGCAGGTAAGCGAGACTTTCCGCCATAGGCCATATCGCCTATTAGGGGATGCTTGCGATGGGACATGTGAACTCGAATCTGATGGGTGCGCCCGGTCTCCAGCTTTAAAGCCAGTTCTGTAAAATGCCGATAGCGTCGCGTGATGCTGTAATGGGTGCGCGCGGGCTTGCCGCCTTCCACCACCGCCATTTTTTGGCGTGAAGTGGGATGCCGCCCGATCGGCGCATCGACTGTTCCTCCACCGGTCAAACACCCATGCACGATCGCCAAGTATTCTCGTGACACTTCTCTTGCCTGTAGAGCCTCGACAAGGTGCGTGTAGGCACGCTGACTCCGCGCGACCATCATCACACCCGATGTATCTTTATCGAGCCGATGCACAACCCCAGCTCGCGGCAATTGTTCTAAGCTTGCATCGTGTGCAAGCAGCGCATTCACTAGCGTCCCATCCCAGTTACCGGCCGCGGGATGCACCACCAAACCCACCGGCTTATTCAGCACAATCACGTCTTCGTCTTCGTAAATGATATCGAGTGCAATATTTTCAGCCTGCCACTGCACGGCTGGCTCTAATTGCGCCACTAAGGTAAGAACATCACCCACACTTACGGTATTTTTGGGTGCTAGGCTCTTGCCATTGGACTTGAGCGCACCGTCTTTGATCCAGGACTGCAGCTTACCTCGAGAATAGTCGGTCCACACTGCAGCCGCCACTTGATCAACCCGCTTGTTGTGGAACTCAATAGGAACCGTAAATTCGAGATCTATTTGTTGTTTCATGCCCTACCTGTTTATGCCGAGCCCGGCTTGTGGTTAAATGCCGCTTTACAAAAATAGAGTCTACCATGTTGACGATGACGAAGATCTCTCGCTTTTCATTACTTAGTGCCATATTGGCTCTCTTCCTACTTGGCGGTTGCGCCAGCAACGAAGAGCTCGATAGTCAAGCCAACGCGGCCGAGCAACAAATCTACGGTGAAGCACAAAAGTATCTGAGATCAAAAAACTACGACATGGCGATCAAAGCGCTACAGCAACTCGAGTCGCGTTACCCCTTCGGCAAGTATGCTGAGCAAGCGCAACTGGAAATCATTTACGCACACTACGGCGCCTATGAACCCGAAGCTGCGATCGAGGCGGCGGATCGTTTTATTCGCCTACACCCTCAGCACCCCAGCATTGATTATGCGTTTTATATGAAAGGCCTCGCGGCTTACTCCGGTAATAACAATATCTTCTCGCGTTTTTTACCCACCGAGGAGTCATCGCGCGACACCAGTCACGTAGAAGAGGCCTTCACTGAATTTGCGCAACTCCTTGCGCGGTTTCCCGATTCCGAATACGCCGCAGATGCGCGAGCGCGCATGGTGTACCTTCGCAACCTACTTGCAAGACATGAAATCGACGTAGCGAATTACTATTTCCGGCGCGGTGCCTACCTTGCGGCGGTAAACCGCGGCCGTTATGTGGTCGAAAATTATCAGCGCAGCACCGCTATGCCAGATGCGCTTGCTGTTATGGCACATGGATATTTACTCCTCGATATGCCGGAGCTGGCCCAAACGGCGATTGATACCTTGAAGCTTAACTACCCTGAACATCCAAGCCTCAACAAAAACGGCGAGTTCAGTGTTGCGCAAGTAGAAGACGCCGATCAGTCATGGATCAATCGCGTCAGCCTGGGGCTCTTCGATCCACCTCAGCCTCCCCAGTTCAACTACCAACCTTGAGTGACAGCTGAAGGGTAAGCTCACACCCCTGCGCGCCAGCGTGAGGTAATCGGGTAACGACGGTCGCGGCCAAAGCCCCGCTTCGTTAAGCGAACGCCCACAGGCGCTTGCCGGCGCTTGTACTCGTTGAGGTCAATCAATCGTATCGTGCGCAACACATCGTCCTCATCAAATCCTCGAGCGATGATCTCCTTTGCGCTCAAATCCTGCTCTACGTACAGATCGATTATCTGGTCAAGCACCTCGTACGCGGGCAAGGAATCTTCATCCTTCTGATCGGGTCGAAGCTCGGCGGACGGTGGTCGAGTTATCACACGCTCAGGAATGCAAGGGCCCAAGCTGTTTCGATACCAGCACAAAGCAAATACCAAGGTTTTAGGAACGTCCTTTAGCACATTAAAGCCGCCGGCCATGTCGCCGTACAAAGTGGAATAGCCCACAGCTATTTCACTTTTGTTCCCGGTCGTTAGAACGAGCTTGCCCGTTTTGTTCGATATGGACATGAGCAGAACCCCGCGCGCGCGCGCCTGCAGATTTTCCTCAGTGGTATCGGGAGCCAAGCCGGCAAACTCATCCTCAAGCACCTCCATAAAACTCGTATAAATCGATTCAATGGGGAGCACACTGTACTTAACGCCGAGCAACTGCGCCTGTTCGGCCGCATCGTCTAAGCTCATTTGCGAGGTGTAACGAAACGGCATCATCACCGCCTGTACCTTGTCCGCGCCTAGCGCCGCTTCAGCGATGGCGAGCGTGAGAGCGGAGTCGACTCCGCCAGAAAGACCCAACACCACCCCCGGAAATCCGTTCTTGTGCACATAATCTCGAACGCCCAGCACCAAGGCACTCCAAACCTCTGCTAACTGATCTTTTGAAAAACCGCTGATCAATTCGCCAGACTCGATACGCGGCGGCTGTGACGGTTCAAACGGAAACGAAACACGGGCCGTCGCGGGCTGAAATCGATCCAGCTCCATAACCAAATCGCCTGCGCTGTCCATCACGAAGGAACCACCATCGAACACCAGCTCGTCTTGGCCCCCCACCTGATTCACGTATACGATCGGCAGATCCGTCTCGAGTACCCGAGCTCGAACCGCAGCGTGGCGCTCCGCTTGTTTATTACGGTGGAAAGGTGAGGCGTTAAGGTTAACAAGAACTTGAGCACCAGCGCGTGAGGCCGCTGCTGCGGGCTCTGGATTCCATATATCTTCACATACGGTTAGGCCGACGCGTGTTCCGTGTATCTCAACCACACAGGCTTCGGAACCCGCCGTGAAATAGCGCTTTTCATCAAACACCTGGTAATTGGGCAGCGACCATTTGAAGTACTCATCGACAATACGACCCTGATGAATAACGCCAGCGGCATTGTAGAGGGCATCGTCCACTTTACGCGGGTAACCTACTATAACGTAAGCGTGCGTTACCGACTCACAGAGCGAAGTGAGAGCGGAATCGACTCGTGGCCCGATACTGGGTCGCAACAATAGATCCTCAGGCGGGTAGCCCGTAATAGCGAGCTCAGGGAACACGAGTACTGGCTTATCAAACTTCGTTTGGGCGTCCTCTATGGCGGCACGGCATAAGGCCACGTTACCTTCAAAGTCGCCAACATGCGTGTTGCACTGCACTAGAATAAATTGAAATGCCTCGGCCACGCTGATCGCCCCTCACTAAAAAGAGTGCGAGTATAGGCAATTAGGGCGCGCTATGCATCAGTAAGACTACCAGCAGCGATCAGGATTTTCGCCCCTAGCGCTCTTCGCGCCGTTTTTGGCTAGCTCGAGAGTCCCACAATCGGTATCGCGTAACTGAGAATTGAGCGGTACCGCTTGAAAACCCGTCCAAGTAGCCGAGTCAAACACCAACTTGATCTCATAAATTGCCGAGGCTTGCGTCGTTTGATCGGCATTCGCATTCAAATAATACGGATCGGGTAAGCCGAGATTGGTCAGGGAAGTAGCGTAAGCTTTGTTGTTTACGAAATATTGAGCCTGCCGCGCGGCGCTGTCCATCAGTGTTCCGTGAGCTATTAACCGATGACCGCGCACAACCGAACTTTGGTAATTTGGCACGGCTATCGCCGCAAGAATCCCGACAATAGCCACAATCACCATCAATTCGATCAAGGTAAAGCCTCTCGAGGGCAGGCGAATCCCCCGAGTAACGAACGGTGCGCCCCACACATACTCTTCTTCAGCCACTCGATTTGCCTTAGAAATCATCCAGACCCGTCTCCCTGAAGTAGGCGCGCCACAAGAAACGTCCCTCTAAACCTCGTATATCACCGCCCGGGACGAGCACGCTATAACGTCCTTCAATCGCTATGGGCGTAATACCTGCCGGTATTCCCGGGCTATCTAGTACGACGCTTCGCTCGTTTAAAGTGATGGTTTCCGAATCGCCCTGTAAGTTGAGGATGGGCGCACCGTTAGCAAAAGCGACCGCATAAAGTCGACCGCTACCCACCCCAGGCGCACATTGTCCCTCAACCGTCTCGCCCTCTGGCAGATAGGTCGTAAAGAAAGTCACGCCTTGCACGGTCAACGGCGTAGCTAAACCCTTCTCTCCCAGTTGCCCCAGAGACAGCCGCCAGCCATCGGGCAAATCTGCAGGCTGACAGTCCGCATCCTCAAGACTGCCGCAGATGGACGTAATATCGAGCAAATCAAGGTGCTGGATTGGCGCACTGCGATTCGCCCCCAAACCAGACTCCACCAAAGTATCCTTGATCATATAAGCGAAATCATCTGTACTAGAACCACGCGGATTTGCTCGATCTCCTGAAGTAACCACAACGCCGATATAGTTGCGACGATCACTCGTCTCGCCCCCTTCAGCTTCAGTGGACGCCAATGTCTCCCGAGCGAACACAATATCGGGCGCATGGAAAAACCGGCGATCGGATGCTCCAGCACCACCCAGTTCTGCCAGCAAACTCGCCGTCCACGCGGATCCATCCTCGGGTAAATCAATGCGCCAAATATTGCCGCCCGTATCACCTACGTAAGCGAGATCGGTTATCCCATTTAAATCTGCGTCCGCGATCGTCACTTTTGAGGCGATACTGTGATTCAAGTTGGTCGAGGCGCTCGCTGACCAAATCAAGGCTCCGGTTTCCGCATTAACGACATAGATATCATTGCCCACAGCGTCGACATTTCGGACACCGCGCTGGTCTTTGCCCACACGCGACTGATAATCCGCGCTCCAACCACCGTTGTAGCCCGCACCAAATATCAAAACCGGTTTTAACTGGCCGGCAATCCGCACTTGCGCCACTGTTGGCGTCGAAAAAGTCAGCGCGAGTCGCTCAAAACCCATGGTTTCTGGTGTAATCGACCACATCAAATACGGTGTAGTATCCGGATTGCTGACATCCAGCGCGTAAATGGCACTGCCTCCTCGCCTTAAACCAAAATAAACGATGGCTTTATCGTTGTCGCCTGAAAAGTTGCCATCATTTGCTCCCCCTTGGATGCTGCCGTCCTTGTTTCGATCAATAACCAGCGAGGTGACTTCACCGTCGACACCGTAAGGGTGATAGCCCGCTGCGGGAATGGTATTGGTCGCCAAATAGTATTGATCCGCCAGGACTTCCTGAGGCATGAACGCCCATACTTCAGCACCCGACTCGGCGCCATTGGATAAGGTATTTTTGATCTGCCGAAGCCAGCCGTCATTGCTGCCAAAAAACAATCGAATGTTGGGATTGCTCGCACTGTAGCCACCTGAAGCCCCATCCGAATCACCGTAATTCAGCGGCAGCGGCTTGGAATGCAAAATATCGCCCATGAGCCAATCTGGGGCTGTTTCTGCGTCATCCAATTGAGCGTTCAAAGTCGTCAGACCACGCATCCATCGAATCATAGCGGCCGTAACGGCACTCTCATTCCCAGCGAAGGCTCCCCCGCTGTGAGTTAACAAATCGGAAGCTAAAAGCGCCGCAAGGCTCGTATCAAAATCCACAAGCTCGGAATCATTGGATGGATTTTGCACATAGAGGTTACGTGTGCATGCTGCACCCAAATTATTTGTTGTGGCTGGATTACACGCATTGAAAGATACACCAGGTATTTTTTGGCCGGCCCCACCGCGCTTGACCGATCGCCCATCTTTGCCACTGACTTCGTTGTCATTGGGGTCGTCGGAAACCACATCATCCGACTCGGGGTCGGTCCAGAATGTCAGTGCGGTATTAAGAATTCGACCGTCGGCGGCATCAAAAGCGCGCTGACTGTTTACGTCCTGAATTTCGGGAACCAGAATCGTATCGCCACTTGCGTTAGTGGTGCTTCTTCGACCAATTTTCAGCTTTTTAATGTTGCCCGGCCAGCGTGCACCGTCTTCCACTTGAAATAGTGCCAAAAAGACATTGTCAAAAGTTTCCGCCCGATTGAAAACGTTTACCGGCACAGAAGCAGCTACTAAGGTCGACGATTCAGTAATAATCGAATTGAAAATTGAAGCGAAAGCCGCCGCTATCTCTGCGCCCGAACCCAGCAGCAGTGCATTATCCGTACCGCCCGCGAGAGCCCAATCGTCCTGCGTTTTATTTGCTGTGTCCGCCAAAAAGTAGGAGGTAACCGATTGATCACCCTCGATGGTAGGC
>JAUHWV010000022.1 GCA_030427335.1 Gammaproteobacteria bacterium
GTTCGACTGTCGCCAAGGAGTTTGTTGCTGCCCTCGAAAATGGGTGAGTCGATGAAGGGGCTCGTGACCTGAAGATTTGCAATGCCTTCGAAACGATTACCCCCGTGAAGTTTGATAACTTGGTCGGCTCGATGTCCTCTTTGCAATTCGCCTAGACTGATATCCAGCGCTATATCATTTGCGCGGAGCAGCTCAACCGCAGCCGCTAAGTTAGTCAGTGCCTCTGATTCATCGGTAAGTGTATTTGGTGTCTCTATCGCCTTGCTGGGATCGAAAGGTGTTGCGAAGAGCTTACCGGCGAATAGGGTGTCATTGTAGTCGTAGCGAGTGAGCCACTCTCTGAATAGGACGGCACCACGGCTCTCAGCGTCATAGCGGTTATCCCAGTGATTCAGTATCGCACAGGCCTCAGTTAGATTAATCGCGCCTCCATCCACTTCGACGTGAGGTTGACGCTCACACGCGGAAACCAAAGCGGGTTTGAGCAAATGGGCCGTCAAGCCAGAGTTATCAAACAGCGCGCCTTGGATGTCGGCAATCGAGAATAAACCATCCTCGCCTCGAAAATCGAAATCACCCATGCCTTCTAAGAGGTGAATATTCATGCGTGTGCGGACGCTTCTGGGTGTCTGCGTTGCGCCGTAAAGCGGCGAATAGTTCGTGTTTGGGTTAGCTGGATCGGAAAGCCAATAGCTGTCGTTTGAATTGAAAACGTAGCGGTCACTTTCGATCAAGGGGCGCTGGTTGAAGGGGGTCGTGCCGGGTACTGTGGCACCTTCGAGTTCAAGCCATTCGTCGCGTTTCGAGCTTCCGTCCAGAATCACAAGGCCTTTTGTTAAATAGAGCCCTTTAAGCTGCGGCATTGCGGCTAAGCTCTGTTGCCAAGCTGATATCGTGTCTTTACTCAGTGCACCTACGGCGGAGTTGTCTAGGTAGACTGCTCGGCCATCGGCGCTCGTCGAAATCGTGTTCACCCATGGCATCGCATTATAGGTCTGGTGCGCTGCAATGAATTCATCCATTGACTTAGCGCGACCCATGGCCAGCCATTGCGCGAGCACCAGCGTGTTTTCCATATTAGCATCGCGCACGGAGTAGGCCATGCTCGCATTCCACTCCAACCCTGGCATGGCAACCATGGGGCCGTAGTGGCTGAACCAAATGGGAAGTGTTTGCTTAGCTAAACCTTCGGTTGTTGCAACTTCAACGTTGACGCTGCGTGCCTCAAGATCGCGCCACTCGCCCTCGTAGCGATATTGTTTCGGGTTCTCCGGGTTCAGCTGCAGTCGATAGAAGGTTGTGCGTTTTGAATCTGACACGGTATGAGTCCATGCGACGGCCTCATTGAAGCCGATCGAAACCCCGGGGGTCCCAATGAGTCCAGCACCGTAGACGTCCAGCTCACCGGGGATGGTTAAATGCTTTTCCCAAAAGCGGCTTGTGCCGTACCAAGGGTAGTGCGGGTTGGCAAGCAGAGCGCCTTTGCCGTTTTCAGTATAGGATCGGCCCAAAGCCCAGCCGTTTGAGCCCATCCCCTCAAGGCGCACCGATTCCAGCGCGGCAATTTGAGTCGACTTCGAGACGGTAATTTGTGTTTGCGAGGTGTCTGAAGCGGGTGGCTGTGCTGCCACAAGCGCACCGGCGATACGCGGTAGGGTTTGTACTAGCGCCGTGTATTGCGTCATGAAATCGGCAGCGGTGAGTGGCGCCACCCACGTCGCGCCATCGCACCAAGAATTGAAGTCGCCATTGGCTTCCGTAAGATATCGGTTGTAGCCCGCAGCATAACCCTCTATCCATTCGCGGATTTCCGCGGGTTGATTCTCGAGTGCGCGTTGCCCTCTCTCGGTCATATTAAGGGCTTTCACAACTGCGTCGTTGTAGATGTTCTTGTTCTCGTGCCCCGGTCCAAAGACCTTCGCGCTTTCGCCTTTAGCGTTCAGTACGGACATCGCCATATTACAGACGTTGTCGCGAGCGGCAGCAAAGGCCTCACCGTAGCCCAGGCTACCAAAATCGTTGGCGGTAATATGAGGTATGCCGTAATCTGTCCACTTTATTTCAGCTTGATAGCGATGCGCTTCGGTACCGCTCTGTGTGCATCCAACTAGCGCAACCAAAGCCGATGCAATGGTGAGTTTCTTCAGGGCGAACATTCGGCTACTCCATGTGTTATTGTGGCTAGGAAGCTATCAAACTTGTTGTGAAAAGCAAACTAAGAATTCACCTCGAGCGCGCTTAAGTTGCCTGAATAATAAGGACCTCAACTATGATCAGTTCTCCTTTTGCTGTATTGGCTTTCTTATTTGCCTTGGCAGCTGTCGGTTTTTGGAGTGAACGCACGCGCATCGGTGCGACTCTTACGGGCACCGTCGTCGTCATCTTGCTGGCGATTCTCAGTGCCAACATAAATTTGATTCCCCACAGCTCGCAGGCGTACGACTTTGTTTTTAGTTATCTCGTACCCGTCATTATTCCTCTGTTTTTGGTTAAGGCTAATTTGATTCAGATTGCGCGCGAGGCGACGCGATTGAGTGGCGCGTTTTTGATCGCCTCCCTAGCGACCGTGTTAGGGGTCCTACTGGCAATCGAAATCGTAGATCTGTCTGGCATGGTATCTCTGCCCATAACCGATACAGATGCGAGGGCAGGTATTGCCGGTTTATTTACCTCAACTTATATCGGTGGATCGGTTAATTACGCGGCCCTAGGGGAGATTACCGGCTTGCGTGAGGACGCCTCGTTTTTCAGTGCGGCAACGGCTGTCGACAACGTTTACAGTGCACTCTATTTGTCCATTCTCGCCTTGCTACCCGGTTTGCGTTGGTTAACGACGCACTTCAAAATGAACGTCGACGACGATCATTCTGCAGGCGCTTTATTTGATGACACCGAGGCGGCGCCTATCTCGGCGGCGAGTATGGGATCGGCACTGGCGTTTGCTTTGGGGATCGTTGCTGTAAGCGATCTGGTTGTTGCCCACTTCGACTGGGGTATGTATCGCTACGCAATTATTACGCTCATTACCGTCGCTATCGCTACGGTGGCCCCCTCTTGGGTAGCTAAATTGCGAGGCAGTTTCGAGCTGGGAGTGGTGCTCAGCATGGTATTTTTTGCTTCGATCGCCGCTGGCGCGGATGTTGTTGCGGTTATAACGATTGCACCTAAACTGATTATATTCACGGCCGTGCTTTTGTGTGTACACGCTCTGGTGCTATTGGCTCTGGGGCGACTGCTCGGATTGACTCTACCGGAGTTGATCATTGCATCAAACGCCGCTGTGCTCGGTGCGACTACGGCTCCTGCCTTGGCTGCAGCAAAAGGCTGGTCGCATCTTGTAACGCCAGGCGTACTTGTTGGCGTATTGGGCTACGCGCTTGGAACCGTTGTCGGTACCGCTGTATATCAATGGTTGTTGTAAAGGTCGACCTCTTGCTACTCTCTTGCCACATATTTTTATTAACAGGGATTTAACATGGCTCAACTTTCTGACGCACTGATGCTTCGCAGTGGTAATCTTTTGCCCAATCGCTTTATGCTCGCGCCGCTGACTAACCTGCAGTCGCATGAGGATGGAACGCTCGGTGAAGACGAGTTCAAGTGGCTTAGCATGCGTGCTCGAGGCGGTTTTGGTCTGACCATGACGTGCGCTACATCAATTCAGTACGCTGGACTCGGTTTTCCGGGGCAGCTGGGCGCTCATGCCGATGCGCATATGGACGGTCTTGCTCGCCTCGCTGAAGCAATCAATGCTGAAGACAGTTTATCGGTGGTGCAGTTGCATCATGCGGGTATGCGAACCATGGCTGATGTTGTCGGTCACGCGCCTCTGTGCCCCTCGGACAACGAGGAAACGGGTGCTCGAGCTATGACTCACGCTGAAGTTAAGGCGACGATCCAGGATTTTATTGCAGCTGCGGTCCGTGCTCAGCAGGCTGGATTTAAGGGCGTCGAAGTGCACGGGGCTCACGGCTATTTGGTCGCTCAATTTTTGAGCGCCGAGATTAACCAGAGATCCGATGAATACGGTGGCAGTCAGGCTAACCGCGAGCGATTTTTGTTCGATATCATCGATGGTATTCGTCAGGCCTGTGGCCCAGCTATGAGTATCGGTGTGCGTTTATCACCCGAGCGCTTTGGGATTGATATGGGTGAATCATTAGATCTGGCCGCTCGCTTGTTGAGCGATGAGCGCTTGGATTATCTTGATATGTCCTTGTGGGATGCGTTCAAAGAGCCTGAGGATGAGCGCTATAAAGGTAAATCCTTACTGCAGCATTTCTGCGAATTGCCCAGAGATGGCGTGGCCCTAGGTGCTGCAGGTAAGATTTTTGGTGCCAAGCACTGCGCAGCGGCAATGGATGCGGGGCTCGATTTTGTAGTTTTAGGTCGCACCGCAATCTTACATCACGATGCACCTAAGCAGATTTTAGCGAACCCCGAGTTCGCACCAACGAAGCCGCCTGTGACTCGCGCCTATTTGGCGTCAGAGGGTCTGGGTGAGCCTTTCATCAACTACATGTCCACCTGGCAGGGGTTTGTAGAAGGGTGATTCTGGGTTGCAAAAATAGAGTTGGTTGATCAAGGCTTCCTGCTCAGCGATTAAATCCGTCTCGGTATTTTGGCACTGCACAATGTGGCCAAGCTTACGACGTGGTTTGCTCGCTTTGCCGTACCAAACCAGCTCAGAGCCTGAGCCTGGGTCGTTTGGGGGCGTGTCAAACGGGCCTAGTAAGTTGACCAGTCCATGCGCGAACCTGGATTCAAAGGGCTTCAATGGTAGGCCTGATATGGCGCGGATGTGTTGTTCAAACTGAGAGCAGACTTGATGATGCATCGTCCAATGCCCACTGTTGTGGACGCGGGGCGCAATTTCATTGATCAGGATCTGATCGCCCGTCACAAAACACTCGATCGCCATTACACCCACGTAGTCGAGATGCTTCATGACCGTTCGCGCGATGTGGCGGAGTCGGTCACTCAGCGATTGGTTCAGTAGTGGCGCTGGGGCAATTGAATTTAATAGAATCCCATCGATGTGTCGATTCTCGGTGGGCGGATAGAATATGAGTTCACCCTTCGTCGATCGAGCGGAGATAATCGACACTTCGAAATCAAACGGTACAAAAGCTTCCAGCATAAGAGCGTGATCAACCTTGGCTGTGATTTGCGCCACCTCGTCTACTGAGTTGACTCGCCACTGGCTTTTGCCGTCGTAGCCTTGCGTTGGATGTTTTAAAACTGCAGGAAAGCCAACTTGTTTGGTCCAGGTGTCGGCTTCAGTTTCGGTGCTGATCCAGGGCGCAGTGGGCAGTACGAGCTCATCGAGCATCCGCTTCTCTTTGATTCGGTTTTGCGTAGTCTCGATAGCTTTCGCAGACGGAAAGATCGCAACCTGCGTCTCCCAGTCTTTAAGAATTTCAAGGTTGACCTGCTCTCGCTCCAGAGTGATCAAATCGATGTGACCGGCAGCTTTAAGCGCTTTGATGGGATCGGACGGGATAACCTGAAATATGGGGCCCAGATGCGTGACGCAGCGCGTGTCCTCTTCAGAGTCAACGAAAAAGCACACTGAAAATCCCAATTTGAGAGCGGCTTCGGCCATCATTTGAGCGAGCTGGCCTGCACCATAAATCCCGATTCTCATGACTGAATCTCAATGCCAACGGCATCGCTTCGCTCTCTGCGCCAGTGCTTAAAGCGCGCTCTCAATGGGTGGTCGTATACCGCTAAAATTTGCGCGGCTAAAACACCGGCATTAAATGCGCCCGCAGCGCCAACGGCTTGCGTCGCAACGGCCACGCCGCGGGGCATTTGCACGATTGAAAGCAGGGAATCCAAACCTTGGTTGAATTTGCTCTCGACCGGCACGGCCACGACGGGGACGCTGGTCATAGACGCGATCATACCGGGCAGATGCGCTGAGCCGCCGGCCCCCGCAATGATAACTTCGACTCCGCGATTCTCCGCATTCTTTGCGAATTCATATAAGCGATCGGGTGTCCTGTGTGCGGATACGACAGCGGCGATATGGTCTACGTTCAAAGCAGTGAGTACTTCGGTGGCCTCGGACAAGGTAGGCCAGTCAGACTGTGAGCCCATAACGATGGTGACGCGAGCATAGGGGAGTTTTGACATCTCAGCTCCAAATTTGAGTTAGGTTGAGGTACAGCGGTATGGCCACTAGCACGTTGAAGGGAAAGGTGATGGCGAGTGAGGCCGTAATGGCGAGTGCATTATTGGCTTCGGGTAGAGCGCTGCGCATGGCCGCGGGCACGGCTATGTACGAAGCGCTGCTTCCTAGCACCATGAATAGGAAAGTGCCCCCTGCACTCAAATCCAATAGTTCGGTGGCAACCAGAAAAGCGATTCCCGCACCCACTAGTGGCATAAATATAGAGAAGGTTGCCAAGAACGGTCCTTCTCTTTTGATGTCATTAATCCGCGAGGCGGCCTGACGCCCGAGTTCGAGTAAGAACAAGGCTAAAACACCGTGGAATAAATCTCCGAAGAAGGGCATGAGGCGATCGGTGCGCTCGCCACCCCAAATTCCAATGATCAGCCCCCCTATTAAAAGAAGCACACCTTCATTGAAAAACATCTCATGCCCGGTTTTTTTGAAGTTGCCTGATTTAAAAATGTCGGGCTTGGCAATCAGCAGGCCAGCCAAAATGGCGGGAATTTCGAGGAGCGCGACAAACAGAGGGAAGTAGGCTTCGTATTTGATATTTTGTGATTCAAGCACGGCGACAGCCACTGCGTACGTAGCGACCGAGACGGAGCCGTAGTGCGCTGCCGTGCTGGCAGCATCTTTGGTATTCCATCCACCCACGTATCGCAAGATAGGGTGAGCGATAAAGGGTAGTAGAAAGCCGAACAGAACCACCAAGCTAGCTTGGGGCAATACAACCTCGAGAGGGTACTCGGTGAAGGCGATTCCGCCCTTGATTCCGATTGCCAGCAGCAGAAATAGCGTGCATCCACGGTAGATGGCCTGCGGCACCTCAAAGTTCGCTTTGCTCAGCTTCGCGAAGGCACCCAGTATGAAAAAAGCGACGACAATATCCAGTTGCATTTCGGCGTAATTCCCTAAGCGCGTGTTTCAGTTGCGAGTTTCTGGCGAAGACCGCCAGCGAGGTTGAGCCCAATAAGCGCCAACCCAACAATAAAGAGGTAAGCGTTGGTGATGTCTCCTTGCCAGCTCAAGTAGCCGAGCGTTGTGATAGCGCTACCGACGACAATCCCAAAGACAGTGGTTTTCATGCGGATCTCCTTTGTTTTCGGGGTGCGATTATGCAGAAAACAGGAGATAGTAAAAAATAGATATTTCTTATATTATCTATAGACTTTTATCTATTATTTGGTGACGATGAAAACGCGAGTGCATCGACAAATTGGAACGGCCAGGCAGCTCGAAATTTTCTTGGCGGTATATGAAGCCCAAAGTATAACGCGAGCCTCCAAACAACTGTTCTTGACTCAGCCAACCGTATCCATGCAGATTGCGAAATTGGCCGATACGGTGGGTTTCCCGCTGTATTACCTAGACGGTAAGCGCATGAGCTTCACGGAAGCGGGCGAAATCGTCGCGGCTCACGCGAGGAGTATTCTCAGGGAATATGAGTACCTTGATTTGGCCTTGTCATCCATGCGCGAAATGGAGGCGGGCCAAGTGAGCCTTGCGATCGTGACGACGGCTAAATATTTTATTCCACACTTGATTGGTCCCTTCTCAGAAGATCATCCGAAGGTGGATCTATCGCTTAAAATTGGTAACCGCGAAGAAATATTGCACCGAGTAGAGCGTGACGAAGACGATTTCTACGTTTTCAGTAATCCCCCACGGGATCAGGAATTCGAACTGATCCCTTTCCTGTCCAATCGTTTGGTCGCTATTGCGCCCGAGAATCACCCCTTGGCGAAAGAACAGAAGATCCCGCTAGCGCGGTTTCTGAATGAACCGTTTTTGTCGCGAGAGGAGGGCAGTGGATCACGCAATAGCATCGAGCGCCATTTGCAGCGCTCCGGTATCGAATATAGGCCTCGGATGATTATCGAGAGCAATGAAGCCATTCGTCACGCGGTGATGTCGAATTTGGGAGTTTCCATAGTAAGTGAGCACACACTTAACTATGGGGGTGCTGCGGGATTGGCGGTACTGGATGTGGTCGAGCTTCCTATCGAGTCCAGTTGGTATTTGGTCCGGCGACTGGTGCGGCCACTGTCGCCCGCCGCAAAAGCACTTCAAGATTGTCTGCTATCGCGTCACCCTGAGCCTTTGCGCTAAGCTCAGAGGCTTCAGCGAGACGCGGATTTTTGGTTTGATTCTTGGTTGTGGTGCGGTAACAAGTCTAGCTGGAGTCGTGTTTTATACTATGGCTCGAAAATCTCCTCTATCTTTAGCTCAAAAACCCCGCACAGAGCGAAGGCCAGCGCTAGGCTTGGATCAAACTTACCCGTTTCAATGGCATTGATCGTCTGGCGAGAAACTCCGGCACGTTTGGCGAGTTCCGCTTGCGTTAAACCTTGGGTAGCTCGAAGTTCCCGCAATTTATTCTTCATACGTAGCGCCAGTTGTTTATGAAAACCGCTGCAACATACGTGAGGCCCATGAAGAGCACCAAAAAGCTGATTTCGGCATCCCCCGAGATCATATTCGTGGTGTCTAGCAGTGAGAATGCCAAACCAAAAATCACGGCGAGCCCCAACGTAATCGACATAGCTTCTAGGTGAATTTTCTGCTGAAGCTCATCAAGTTCGCGCAGGTGTAAAATATTGGCTCGCAACATTTGTATGCCTATGCCCACAGTTGCAAAAATCGATAGGCCAATAACTATTTTATTGCTCTCCCATATCCAGATGGGCCCAAACGTTGCGACTGCGATACTGACAACCCAAGCTGAAGTCCAGATAAAAAGGTTAAATGTGGCATTTCGGTTTTTCATTGAGTCAACCCCATGTCAAGTTTTGTTGACACTTTATGGTGCGCTTAGTCTGATGTCAAGTGTTATTGACATGCCTTGTTCTCGAAGATCTAATCCAGTACGCTCTTTTGGTAACAATAATATAAGAGGTCAACATGAATTCTGAAGTTAAACGAGCCAATTTCCGGCACATGAAGGATGGCACTCAAGCCGATTGGGATATCATTCTTGATGAGTTAAAGGTCTCATCCAGCGGCTTAGCCGATCGTATGCTGGCGCACCTCCGAGAGCTGGAGGGTGACTGCGGTGGCTTTATCGTCGATCGACTGACGCATTGCCTGCAAACAGCTACTTTGGCGCACAAAGATGGTAAAGATGAAGAGTATGTGGTGTGCGCGTTACTGCACGACATTGGCGATACGCTCGGGCCTTTTAATCATGCCGACGTTGCTGCGGTGTATCTGCAGCCCTTTGTATCCGAAGAAAATCACTGGATGGTTAAACACCATGCGATTTTCCAGGGTTATTATTTCTTTCACTACTTGGGCTTGGATCGAAACCAGCATGAGCAATACCTCGATCATCCTTATTACGCCCGCACCAAGGAATTCATCGATCGTTACGATGCGCCGGCGTTTGATCCTGAGGGTGAGACTTATCCCTTGAGTTTCTTTGAGCCAATGGTTCGAGGTGTTTTTGCTGCGCCGAAACAATCGCTGTATAAAAAAACGTCGTAAAGCGGTTCTGAATCTTTTTGATTGCTCGGGCTTTCTGCCCGCGCATTAATTGCACTCACTTCCTAACCAGATGAGCCTTTGGGCGTTGCGCAAAGCGCATTGGTTAAATTTATCTTCACACATTTAATAAGCATGCTTATAATAGGCGCATGCCTATATCTACCGTTCGGTTCTCACCCTCCTCACTGGGATTTTTGCTCAACGATATCTCTCGCAAGCTCCGCCTGTTAATTGATGCTGAGATGAACCAATTGGGTTTAACACAGACTCAATGGCGCGCCTTGCTAACGATCGCCACCATGGAGGGTTGTACTCAGCGGCAGCTCGCAGATATTTTGGAGGTGCAGCCGATAAGTTTGGCTCGATTGGTTGATCGAATGGTCAGTGGCGGTTGGGTAAGACGCGAGCCGTCACCCGCAGACCGACGAGCGCATCAGCTATTCCTCACCTCTAAATGCGATCCTGTCTTAGAGCTAGCTCAAGATGTCTCCAAGCGGATTATCGATCGTGCTTATCGGGGTTTAAGTGAGGCGGAGAGGGCTCAGCTAATTGCTCTGCTTGAGCGTGTTAAAACCAATTTACTCAGTGATTCGTTATAAGAGGCAACCATGTCGGATCAGCAAAAAAGGCGATCTATTCTGCTCGTGATATTCATTGGCTTGGGTGTCTTGGCTTATTGGTATTACCAGCAAGACGACGTTATCTCTACTGAAAACGCCTACATAAAATCGGAACACGTTTATATTAGTTCTAGAGTCAGCGGCATGATTGTTGAAGTCGATGCGGAGCAACACAAGGCGGTTAAGAAGGGTGATTTGCTCTTTCGAATTGATCCAAGCGTTTATGAGCTGAAAATTGAGCAGCTAGAAGCCGAGCGTCAGTCCGTAGAACTGGAGATCAATCACCAAAAGCAAATCCTACATGAGCTGGATGCGCAGCGCTCATTGGCCTTAGAAGATCTTCGGTTTGCACGTGAGGAATACGACCGTGAAAAGAACCTAGTAGGGAAGGGACTGATTACCGAGCGTGATCTTGCTGCCAGATTGCACGGTGTCAATAAGGCGAATTATGCCTTAAGTTTGATCGATGCCGATATTGCAACCGCACTCTCAGACTTAAAGCAGAATCCCGATCTGCCGCTCGATTCGCATCCTAAGTACATGGCTCTGATGAAACGACTGTCTCAGGCGGAGCAAGATTTGGCTTTTACGTATGTCCGTGCGCCTATTGACGGGCTATTGATAGATAAGCCGGTCGTAGGAACCTACGCCGAGCGTGGACGGCCCATTACCTCGATCGTGGATGTTGATAAGGTCTGGGCGGAAGCGAATTTCCTAGAAACTGATATGGCCGGTTTGCGTATCGGTCAGCAAGCGACTGTTGAGGCGGCGGCGTATCCTGGAGAGGTTTGGATGGGCAAGGTGTCGAGCTTTAGCCCGGCAACCGGCGCGGAATTCGCTATTTTGCCCCCGCAAAATGCGACTGGTAACTGGGTTAAAGTCACACAGCGAATACCCGTTCGAATTGATCTTGATTCAGCCAGCGACGATCTGATTTTGCGAAAAGGCATGACGGTGACGGTCAAGGTTTATCCTTCGGGTTTGTCTCAGGGCTAAAACTGTGATTGATAAGCCACTCGTTGAGGTAAGCGATTCCATTCGGCGATGGAACGTCTTTTTATCGTCGATGGCCGTCGTATTGATTACGCTTGATTCCACCATCGCCAATATCGCTTTACCACGCATTCAGATGGACCTGAATCTGAGTAATGATCAGCTTCCTTGGATTCTCACCTCCTACATTTTAGCAAATGCGGTTTTCATGCCGCTCACGGGTTTTCTTGCGGACCGATTTGGTAAACGCGAGTTGCTTATGGGATCGGTTGTCGGTTTTGTCGTTACCAGCTTCTTGTGTGGGATCTCTCAGAATTTAGAGCAGTTAGTGATCGCCCGTGTACTGCAAGGCGCCAGCGGCGCTTTTCTTATGCCCGTGAGTCAGGCCATCTTGCTCGATATTCACACAAAGGCGACCTACAGTCGGGCCGTGGGTATATGGAGTATGGGAATCATTATCGGTCCGATTATTGGTCCGAGTATTGGCGGATATCTTACAGATACACTTTCATGGCACTGGGTTTTTCTGGTCAATCTACCTTTAGGGCTCCCCTTAATTCTGGGTTTAGCAATGGTGCTACCTAACTGCCCGAAGACACCGGATCGTAAGATCGATCTGCGAGGATTTCTTTATCTGGGTCTAGCGGTTGGGTTGCTGCAGCTTATGGTGGATAGAGGTGAAGGGGAGCACTGGCTAGAATCATGGGAAATTCGTTTTGAGTTGGTGTTTTCGTTCGTATTCTTTGCAATCTTTTTTATTCATACCATGGGGCGCAAGCAACCCTTTATTCAGTTAGCGTGTTTCAAAGATGCCAATTACGTCGCCGGCGTATTTTTTGCGAGCTGTACGAGTTTGGTTGTTTATGGAACCTCTGCTTTGCTGCCCGGTTTTTTTCAGGGAATCATGCGTTATTCGGTAATCGACGCGGGTTTGCTGATGATGCCACGAGGGGTCGGCATGCTAATTGCGCTGATCTTGCTGAGCCGTCTACCTATTGCTCAAAATCCCAGACCCTATATTGCATTTGGATTCGTTTTAGTTGCTTGGTCCTTGTCTTTGATGTGTAACTTCAATACCGACATTACTTCTGAGTATATTATCTGGACGGGTGTATTGCAGGGCATTGGCACCTCCTTTGTCTTTATGCCAACAAACGTATTATGCTACCTGACCTTGCCGGCACATTTACAAACAGACGCGGCCAGCTCCGTTGGCTTGATTCGGAATTTATCCGGAAGTATCGGTATTTCGGCTGTCTTCACCTTGTTTACTCGGGACAATCAAATGTTCCATTCGTTCCTGACGGAGACCATTACGCCCACCCGAATCATGCAGGATTGGCCCGCTCTTCTATCGGTTGAGAGTACGCAAGGTGCATGGATACTGAATATGGAAATATCTAGGCAGGCCGCTGTTCAGTCTTACTTAAACATCTTTGCTGCTATGGAATGGATGGCGATCGGAATTGCAGTGCTCTTGCTGTTAACCCACAGAAGGGGCAAGAAGCTCGTCGCTTAGCGCTACCACTTGCGCTTCTCAAACTTTTCGTCGCGTTTTTCTTGGCGCCGAACGTAAATAAAGTAGCTCAAGCCAATAACCAGCCCCGCGATCACCAAAAAGCCGATCATGCAGTAGGTTCCTCAAGTTTTACTGCCGTGCCGTAGGCCATTATCTCGACTGCGCCTTGAGAAATCATAGAGGTGGTCATGCGAACACCAATGACCCCGTCGGCGCCTAATCGCTGCGCGTCCTGAGTCATGCGATACAGCGCTTCTTCTCGGCCTTCTGCGAGCAGTTCCGTATAACCTTTAATTTCACCGCCCACGATATTTTTCAAGAGTGCAGTGATGTCCCGACCTATATGCTTAGCCCGAACGGTCGAGCCTCGCGCCATACCCAAGTTGGCGCTCACGGTGTAACCAGCGATCGCGTTAGTCGTTGCGATTAGGGGCTCTTTCACTTCATGCTCCTTAGACGAGTCGATAGGCCATACAAATGAGTGCACCCAGGGAAACAATCCAAACGATGGATCGGACGTATTTCACGTTAAATACATAGCAGGGTACGTAGAGAACACGTGCGCCAAGCCACATTAGCGCCACCGATTCGAGTTGCGCATTCTGAGTGTGCGCTAAAATCGCCAGCGCCAGAAATGGGGCCAAGCTCTCTTGAAGGTTCGCTCCTGCGCGAAAAATTCGGCCCTGAATAACACTAACGTCGAGCGGTTCATCGCGGCTCGATAGTAACCAGTCCAGTTTGTTCAAACGCGTGCTAGCGGGTAACAACCAGAGCTGGAAAAGTGCGAGTATTAGTGCGTATACAATGATTTCAATCATGCTGAGTTCCTTATTATTGTCAGATGCCCCTAGTGGAAATTCCAATTTACCCTTTTAGGTGGTCCCACACAATGGGGATCCAGATCACCAGCCAAAGAATAAGGGATAGGGTAACAGCGAGTGAGCCCAAATCCTTGGCTAAGCCGGACAGCTCATGATACTCCGAGCCAATTCGGTCGATCGCTGCTTCCACCGCCGTGTTGAGTGTTTCAACGATCAGAACAAACAGGGTTGCGGCGACCATCAAGCTGATTTCAAGTTGGGTGGGCCCAAATAGTATAGCGGCGGGGATCAAAACGACGCTGAGAGCCAATTCAAGTTGAAACGCCTCTTCTTTACGAAGCAGAAACTTCAAGCCTTTGCCCGAGTTCACGAGTGTGAATAAGAGTCTGGCGAGTCCTGTTCGTTTTACCACTTCTTTCTGCATGAGCCTGGTTCTCTAACATTTGGAATTAAGGCTTTTGACTATAAGAACATTCGCTTAATTAACCCTTAAGTTACAAAGTTTTCGATGTCTTTGCAGGGTTTACCTGGGCTCTTTAGCTGTTGACTGTGATCTCAGTGTCACTCATTCATCACTGCGACCGCTCGCGTCCACCCAGCCGATGCCGCTCGGATTTTGCAGGGAAAGCAAATCACAGTGAATCCAGTACTCGGCAGGGCTTCAAGATTGTGGAGTTTCTCTAGGTGGCAGTAGCCCGTATGTCGCCCCGCTTTGTGGCCTTCCCATATAATCGATGGATCGTTTGTTTCCATGAATCGCTGCGCAGTGTGCACAAAAGGTGCATCCCAGCTCCAGCCGTCGGTCCCTGTGACCCTGATGCCGCGGTCCAGCAAATAGCGAGTCGCTTCATATCCCATGCCGCATCCGCTTGAAACATAGTCATCGTGCCCATAGCGGCTGCCTGCGCGCGTATTGACCAATACGATTTCAAGTGGTTTCAGTTGGTGCTCGATCCGCGCTAACTCCGCTTCAACCTCCGCTGCGCTCACCACGTGACCATCGGGAAGATGTCGAAAATCGAGCTTAACCCCGGGTTGGTAGCACCATTCGAGGGGAACTTCATCTATCGTCCAGGCGCGCTCACCCTGATTCATGGTGCTTGCGAAGTGATAGGGCGCGTCTAGGTGCGTGCCGTTGTGTGTGTTGAGTGAAACCTGTTCAATTGCCCAGCCCTCTGCGTCTGGCAGTGCCTCGGGGGTGAGACCGGGGAAAATCCCCGCCACATCGCCTGCTGAGTCCTGGTGATTAATATACTGAATTTTGGGTTGGTGCCCCGGTGGGTCTGAGATCACATCGTTCTCTAGAAAGATAGAAAGGTCGATTAACTTCTGTGTCATACGTTTCTCACTGTTATCAAATTATCTGGAACGGTCGGGTATTAGTTCGCTTAGCAAGGCTGGGCATCCTGCCTCGAGCAGAGCGATCACCTCAAGAAAACCGTCGCTTCCCCCGTAGTAGGGGTCGGGAATATCGATTGGTTGATAGTTGGGTAGAAAGTCAGAAAATAAGCGTACTTTAGAGCGCTCTCTTTGGTCTTTCACTAAGGCATACAAGTGGTTTTGATTGTCTCGATCCATCGGCACGATTAGGTCGTAGTACGTGAAGTCGTGTTCGGTAATTTGGCGAGCTCTACCTTCATCGGCATAGCCTCGACTTTGAAGTGCTTGTCGCATTCTAGAGTCAGGGTTTTTGCCTTCGTGGTAGTTTGCGGTACCGCATGAGTCAATCTCGATCGCGTTGTCCTGAGATTTATCACTCACGAAGCTTCTGAATATGTTCTCTGCCGCGGGCGAGCGGCATATATTTCCGAGGCAGACAAAAAGTACGCGTCTAGTCATGATCGTAAACGGACCGTGGGCAGTAGTTTGAGTTTACTGCACTGTTGTGGTTACGCAAGCGATTAGTATTGGTTCTCTATCCCGTGTTGCCTGCAGATAGTTCAATGCAGCACGGATGCGTACTGCGATGGTTGCTTCTGCACTAAGCTACTGATTTGATTCAGCCCAAGCCCAAGCCCAAGCCCAAGCCCAAGCCCAAGCCCAAGCCCAAGCCGCGCGTGCAGGTGGTTGGGTGTGTTGGCGCTAGCTGATCAGGCTACGCAGCATCCAGGCGGTCTTTTCATGAACCTGCATGCGCTGCGTCAGTAAGTCTGCCGTGGGCTCGTCTCCTACCTCGCTTACGATCTGCATTACGCTGCGAGCCTGACGGGCAATGGTTTCCTGTGCTTTTACCAGATTCTTTACCATCGTTTCGGCGTCGGGAACATTCTGATCCTCTGGGATGGACGTGAGTGCCGCGTAAGCACTGTATGAACCTGGGGCAAACTCACCGAGCGCTCTTATTCGCTCAGCGATCTCATCTACCGCCGTTGAAAGCTCGGTGTATTGCTGTTCAAACATGAGATGCAAGGTGTTAAACATGGGACCTGTCACGTTCCAATGATAGTTGTGTGTTTTCAGGTAAAGGGTATAGCTGTCAGCCAAAAGCACATTTAAGCCTTTGACGATCTCTTTGCGATCGGTCTCTGCGATTCCAATATTGATTTCCATGTTGGTTTTCTCCTGTTGAATTTAGGGAATATCTCGTTTTCATTCATTCTATTAACATTTGCCGGGTGTTTGAGCGCCGCTTAATTTATTTGGTTGTCTGCTTGACTGAGATCAGTTTAGCCATCGTAAGCGATATGACAAATTGATATTTTTCACTTGTATCGATCGATTTTGCCGATGTATTGATCTGCGCTGGAACTGAGGGAGCGATAAAATTAGTTCGTCAAAACGGTGGCTAAACTTTCATGGGCAGAGGTCGTTTTAAAGCCCAGAAATGGTTATGATGGCGCTTTGCATAAGCCAGTTTGTAAAAGCGCTAATGATCCAAGTTCGTAAAGTCACGGTTGATAGCTTAAAGATTGGAATGTATGTTTCCAGTCTCGATCGGCCGTGGTTAGAGACCCCCTTTGCTCTGCAAGGCTTCCTTGTCAACTCACAGCTCGACATTGATAAGATTAGTAAATTCTGCGAATTTGTTTATGTCGATTTTGAAAAAAGCGAAGTTCAGGACGCGCCGTCAAGGAAACGTTCGGCCCCTGTAGCGCGGCCGCGCAAGACGCGGCAAGAGTTATTCCCAAACCGCACCCTGAGTGACTATCGGGACGCGGGTCAATTCGGAGACGAGTACCCGAAGGCACGAGAAGCTATTACTACGCTAACTGCGGGTGTCACGCATATATTTGATAGCGTGACCAAAGGGAGTGGGTTGGATGTGGTGAGGCTCAAACGCTCAGTTGAGCCAATGGTCGAGAGCATAACACGAAACCCCGATGCCTGTATTTGGCTTGCCCGCATGAAGCAAGCAGATACCTATACCTATCAACATTCTATTGGTTGTTCTATTTGGGCTGTAGCTCTAGGACGTCAGCTCGGTTTGCCCAAGCCCGACTTACGCTCGCTGGCTATCGGAGGGCTTCTCTTCGATGTGGGTAAGTTGCAAGTTGACAAAGGATTGATTGATTCGAATCGCAAGTTGAACGACGAAGAGTATCAAGTCGTTCAAAACCACGTTCAGCTCGGTCTGGATGCGGTCAAGAAAAGCGGGCTGATGAACAAAGATGCGCTCGAGATGATCGAGTATCACCATGAGCGTCACGACGGTTCGGGTTACCCCAGGGGGCTGAAAGGAGATCAAATCCCTATTTTTGCTCGAATTGCCGCCATCGTGGATTGCTATGACGCCATTACAAGCCACCGTGGCTACGCCAAAGCGCTGCCGCCTTCGATAGCGATTAAGATGCTCTACGAATGGCGTGATGTGGATTTCCAAGCGGAGCTTGTAGAGGAGTTCATTCAGGCCGTGGGTATCTACCCCGCGGGTACTTTGGTCGAGCTTTCTTCAGGGCAGGTGGGTGTCGTGTTGTCTGAGTACCGGACCCGCCGCCTGCGCCCAAAAGTAATGATTTTGCTGGATGCGAATAAGAAGCCGGTGATGGACGTACAGACCATCAACCTTCTTGAAAAGACTCATACCGAAGATGGTAAGCCGCTCGATATTGTCAATTCCCTTGAGCCTGATGCCTATGGTATCGATATGGCAGGGATTCAACTGTAGTTATGACCTTAGGTCTTCCTCGAATAGAGCGCGAGGCTTTCTTAAAAGCCTTGGGCCTTAGAGTGAGAGAGGGCCGCCACAACGGTGATACGGTTGGTTTAATGCTCATTGATCTGAGTAATCTGGCGCGAATTAACCATTCTTATGGATTTGATAAAGGTGATTTGATCATAGCGGAGGCACAGGAAGCGCTCTTGGGCGTGACTAAGCTGTCAGATACCGTTTTTAGAAGTGGCAGCAGGCAGTTTGCCTACATATTGCCGGGCCTCAATAATCCCGCTTTTATTGCACTTGCCATGAATCGAGTTCAAACCTTGCTGGAAGATGCGCTGATGTTGGGTGATGGGGTCATGCCTATCCAAGTGCGGCTAGGGGTTGCAGTTAATAAGGCCAGTAAGCTCTCGGCTTTGGATATGTTGGCAGCGGCGGAACTGTCGTTGGCGGATGCTAAGAAGGGGAAGGAGCGTAACTTAGAGGATCTGCTCGGGATGGAGCCGCCCTCTGAGCGGGAAATCGAGCTCGAGCGACTGTTTTACGAGAGTCTGCATAACAACGCCTTTCAACTTTACTACCAGCCGAAGATTAATCTGCACACCGGGCGCCCAGATGCGGCAGAGGCCTTACTGCGTTGGCAGTTAGAGGATGGCTCCTTTGTATCCCCCGAATATGCGGTGAATTTAGCCGAAAATTCGGGCCGTGGTTACGCTCTTGCCAAGTGGATTGTTCATCGAGCGATGCGTCAAGCAAGGGAATGGCAAGACACTGTGGATGTTCAAATTGCGGTGAACATCCAGGCAAGTCTCGTTGCAAATCCCGACCTGCATGGCTTAGTGAAGGATTCATTAGCCATTTGGGGCGTTTCTCCGGACAAGTTTGCCCTTGAGATCACCGAGGGCGGATTTATCGAGGACAAAGAGTCTGGTTTTAACAACTTACTGAATCTTAGAGAACTGGGAACCACCCTATCAATTGATGATTTCGGGACGGGTTATTCATCGCTGTCCTACTTCAAACACATACCGGCCGACGAGTTAAAGATCGACAAGTCGTTTATCGATAATCTGATTGAAGGTGGTCACGACCTAGAACTGGTCAAGATCATGATCTATATCGCCCATCAGTTTGATCTTACGGTTGTAGCTGAAGGGGTCGAAGACCGTGCAACGTGCGATCTGCTGAAAGCCTTGGGTTGCGACTACATTCAGGGGTATTATTTTTCAAAGCCGCTCAGCGTTGAAAATTACGAAGCGTGGATGCGCGAAAACAAAGATCGTTCTCTTATCTAACCCTGCTTGAGTCCAGTGGCATAAACTATGGCTCCTATTGATTTTTCCAACCCGGATTACGTTTTTAGCGCGGAAGAGCGAGATCGTCTGAAGCGTATTGAAAAAGAGTTTGAAAAAGGCATCTCTGAGCTCCAAGCGATTGGGCCTGCAGTTACTATTTTTGGGTCCGCTCGGTCGAGTGAGAGCTCTTGGGAGTATCAATCGGCGTTTGCCCTAGGTAAGGCGCTCGCTGACCGAGGTGTGGGTGTGATCACGGGGGGTGGTCCTGGCGTTATGGAGGCAGCTAATCGAGGCGCTAGAGAAGGTGGGGGTGTAAGCGTCGGTCTGAATATTGCCCTGCCTCGCGAACAGCATCCCAACCCGTATTTAAGTTTAGGCCTCGAATTTCGGTATTTTTTCACCCGGAAGTTTCTGCTCATCCGCTATGCTTTCGGTTTCATTGCGTTTCCCGGTGGCTTTGGAACCACCGATGAGCTTTTTGAGCTCTTGACTCTCATGCAAACAGGTAAGCTTGAACGCCGACCGATTATTTTGTTTGGCTCTGCCTTTTTTGGGAAAGTCCGAACGTGGTTGGAGGCAGAGCTGGTCGCGCAGGGCTACATAGATCGATCGGATCTCGATTTGATTCAGGTAACCGATAGCGTCGATCAGGCCGTGGAACATCTGTTTTGCTGTGTACCGTTAGCCACGGCCGTTGATCGAAAATTGAGTGAGTCTTTGTAGAGTAAGTCATCATTTAGGCTTGCAATCTAGCTGCATAGGCGGTGCAATGGGGCGAAAAACAAGCGCGAGGAATGAATGAATCTGACTAACCGAATCTTGCTGGCTATGGTTGCGGGCATTGCCCTCGGCTCCATCTTCAATGCCATGCTAAATTCTGGCGGGGTATCGGAGTCCGCCTCTGCGATTCTGAACGCCTATCTGATTGATGGCCTGTTCGACGTAGTTGGCCAGATTTTTGTCGCTTCACTCAAGCTCCTCGTTGTGCCCTTGGTGCTGGTGTCGCTGATATGCGGTTCGAGTGCTTTGGGTGACAGTGCGCGAATGGGTCCCATAGCGGGTAAAACCATTGGGTTTTATTTGTTTACAACGGGCTTGGCCGTGAGTATTGCGCTAGTCGTTGCCACGGCAATTGGGCCTGGGCAGGGTTTGAGTCTGGTGACCGATACAGAATTCACGGCTAAAGCTGCGCCGGCACTGAAAGACGTGATAGTAAATATTTTTCCTACGAACCCGGTCAAGGCGATGGCTGAGGCTAATATGCTTCAGATTATCGTGTTTGCGCTGTTGTTTGGTTATGCGATGTCACACGCGGGTGAACCCGGTCAGAGATTGGCGGGTTTTTTTCGTGATGCCGAGGGGGTTGTTATGCGCATGGTTGCCCTCCTCATGGAGTTCGCGCCTTACGGTGTATTCGCGCTATTAGCCCGCTTATTTTCGAGTATGGGATTGGGCGCCATTTTAGATTTGGCAGGCTATTTTTTCACTCTGGCCGGTCTTTTGGTGTTTCACGGTTTTGTGGTGTACCCAATCCTATTGCGTTTAATCGGTGGCGTTTCACCCGCCAGCTTACTTCAGAAGATGCGCCCGGTTTGGGCCTTCGCGTTTAGTACGTCATCTTCGGGAGCAACGATTCCTGTGACGTTGCGCACCGTTGAGAAGCGCCTGGGAGTTCACAATTCGGTGGCGGGTTTTACCGTTCCGCTCGGTGCCACGATCAATATGGATGGCACTGCAATCATGCAGGGGGTCGCCACCATATTTATCGCACAGGTCTACGGCGTTGATCTCTCAGCGGGTGCCTTATTCGGTGTTGTCTTAACAGCGATATTGGCGTCGATTGGAACCGCAGGCGTGCCGGGCGTCGGTTTAATAACTTTGGCGCTGGTCTTAGAGCAAGCGGGCCTGCCCGTTGAGGGCATTGCCTTGATCATTGGGGTGGACCGTCTGTTGGATATGTTACGCACGGTTATTAACGTCACGGGCGATGCGGTTGCGAGCGTTGTTGTGGCTAAGTCCGAAGGGCAGTTGGATATGGATGTTTACTGTGCGACAGCCGAGCAGCTCGATGAGTGCGAAGTAAGGGCATCATAGGTTCTGAGTTCGTAATCCGATAGAATTTAGGCTTCTGCCCATTCCCAGGTCGTCGCGGCGGGTGTGATCGATTGATCTTGGCTAGGACGGGCTCTTGCTGTTAATTAGAGAGGAAATATGTCGATAAAAGTATCCGTAGTGCCCGTTACGCCCTACCAACAGAATTGTTCAATTATTAAATGCGAAGTAACGGGCAAAGCGGCTGTGGTCGACCCAGGTGGTGATCTCGATCGGATTCTATCCGCAGCAGAAAATATGGGTGCGGAGATAGAGAAAATTATCTTAACACACGGTCATTTAGATCATTGTTCAGCCTCTGAAGAACTGCGAACTAGACTCGGTATTCCCATTGAGGGTCCCGAGCAAGCGGATGCTTTTTGGATCGATAAGCTGCCTGATTATTGTCAGATGGCGGGTTTCCCGCACGCCGAAGCTTTTGTGCCAGATCGTTGGTTGGAAGATGGCGATACCGTGAGTGTGGGTCAGCTCTCGCTAAAGGTGATCCACTGCCCTGGCCATACGCCGGGGCACGTGGTGTTCGTGAGCGAATCCGATCGCATTGCCTGGGTGGGGGATGTTTTGTTTCAGGGTTCGATCGGGCGAACGGATTTTCCGATGAGTAACCATCAGGATTTGATCGATTCTATTCGCGAAAAGCTGTTTCCTTTGGGTGACGATATCACTTTTGTGCCGGGGCATGGGCCCACCTCGACGTTTGGGCAAGAGCGGCAGACCAACCCTTTTGTTGCCGATTCACGTT